>NZ_JAGUUD010000002.1:0-216871 GCF_020177535.1 Paraburkholderia sp. XV
GCGGCAAAGAAAAGTAGGTGCCGCCCCGCACAGGGGCGACGCGTGAAGCACGCTAGCGAATCGCGGATGCCAGCGAAAGCAAAAGCAAAACGCGGATGCCAGCGCAAACCCCGGCAAACCACCCCGCGTCGCAGACAAACCAAAAACCAAACCCAAATCAAAACCCGAGACTAGCCAGCAGATCATCAACCTGCCCCTGATCCTGCACAACATCGGCCTTACCTTCAGGATTAATCTGCGGCCCATTCAGCAAACTTTCCGGACTCCCCGTCGGAGAAATCGCCTCATGCTGCGCCTCGGCAACAAGCTGCTGCGCCGTAGCAGCAAACTGCTCCCGCCGCTCGGCGGCGATATTGTCGATCAGCACCCCGAGCAACTGCTGCTCGATCAGATAAACAACATCCGTGATCTTCTTGATCACCTGCCCCGTCAGATCCTGAAAGTCCTGCGCCATCATGATCTCGAGCATCTGCGCGTTGGTCGCAGTCGTCACCTCCGGCACCCCGCGGAGAAAAGTCCGCGTGTCGTTCATCAGCGCCCGCACTTCCTCACGCTCGATGGGCGCCGCATACCACTGCTCCCAACGCGCGTCGAGTTCCGCCGCATCCTGCTGCAACTGCTCCTGCATCGGCTTCGCCACTTCGAGCGCCGACAGCACGCGCTCGGCCGCCTGCTCGGTCATCGTCGCGATGTACTTCAGACGGTCGCGAGCATCCGGCACCGCCTCCGCCGCGCGCTCGACATGCTTGTCGATCCCCAGCTCGCGCATCGAATCGCGCAGCGTGCGCGTCAACTGTCCAATGCGCGCAAGGATGCGGTCGGTGGCGAGGTCGGTGCCGTCTTCTCTCGCGCCCTGCTCGTCGATGGGTGGGTTCACGTCAGCTCCCGGTTTTTGCCATCTTCTCGAGAATCTTGTTGAGCTTCTCGTCGAGCGTCGCAGCCGTGAACGGCTTCACCACATAACCACTTGCGCCAGCCTGAGCCGCCGCAATGATGTTCTCCTTCTTCGATTCGGCCGTCACCATCAGCACCGGCAGGTGCGAGAGCGTCGCGTCCGCGCGGATCTCCTTCAACATCGCCAGGCCGTCCAGGTTCGGCATGTTCCAGTCCGAAATCACGAACTCGTACGCACCGCTGCGCAGACGCGCAAGACCCGCCGCGCCGTCTTCCGCTTCGTCGACGTTCGAGTAACCCAGTTCCTTCAACAGATTGCGAACGATCCGGCGCATCGTCGGAAAGTCGTCCACAACCAGAATCTTCATTCCCTTATCCATTTCCTGTTCCTTTTTCCCCAATCCAGATCGTGCGGTGGTCTTCGGCTTATCTCAATTTTGCGCCGAGGCTCGCATCATACGCGTTGAACGCGATCGCCCATTGCGGACAAACGTGTCATCACGCGCCGACTCATTTCCGACAGCGACGCGATTTCGTCCGCGGCGCCCATCGCGATCGCCTCGCGCGGCATGCCGAACACGATGCAGCTCGCCTCGTCCTGCGCGAGCGTGTACGCACCCGCTTTCCTCATGTCCAGCAGACCCGCTGCGCCGTCGCGTCCCATGCCCGTGAGAATCACGCCGACCGCGTTCTTCCCCGCATGCTGCGCCGCCGAGCGGAACAACACATCGACAGACGGACGATGCCGGTTGACCGGCGGGTCGTCTGACAGATGCGCAATATAGTTGGCCCCACTACGGGCGAGCAACAGGTGAGCGTGGCCGGGTGCGATATACGCATGACCGGGCAGCACGCGTTCGCCGTGCTCTGCCTCTTTAACGGTAATCCGGCACAAACCATTAAGGCGTTGCGCAAAAGATTTTGTGAAACCGGGCGGCATGTGTTGCGCGATGAGCACAGCGGGCGCATCGGGCGGCAGCGGCACGAGCACTTCGCGAATCGCTTCCGTGCCGCCCGTCGACGCGCCGACGATGATCAGCTTTTCCGTCGACACGAGCGGATTGTTGAAGAGCGGCGCAGGCGACGCCGCATGCGCGGCGGCGCCCGGGTGCCCGGCGGCCGCTGCAGCATGCTGCACGGGCGCGGCCTGGCGCACGCGCGCGCGGGCTGCCGCGCGGATCTTGTCGGCGAGTTTTTCCGAGTAGTCGAGCATGCCGTCGCGAATGCCGACTTTCGGCTTCGTCACGAAATCGACGGCGCCGAGTTCGAGCGCGCGCAGCGTGATTTCCGAGCCGCGCTCGGTCAGCGACGACACCATCACGACAGGCATCGGACGCAGGCGCATCAGCTTCTCGAGAAAGTCGAGGCCGTCCATGCGCGGCATTTCGACGTCGAGCGTCAACACGTCCGGATTGTGTTGCTTGATGAGGTCTCGCGCGACGAGGGGATCGGGCGCGGTGGCGACGACCGTCATGTCGGGTTGCGAGTTGATGATTTCCGTCATCAGGCTACGAATCAACGCCGAATCATCGACGCACAATACTTTGATCTTTTGCACGGTGCTCACGCCTCCTCTACTGTCCTGGCGTTATTTGGTTGGGCCGGGCGCCCGGTGGCGCCAAATAGTTCGATACGTGGTTTCGCGCCAGCCGGGCGCGCGGCGCCCGTTCCCGAAGCCTGGTTGGCTCCCGCCGATCCGCCCGAGCCGAACAGCTCGATGCGCGGCTTCGCGGCAGCGGGCGACGAAAACAACTCGACGCGCGCGCGTGCTTTCGCGAGCCGCTCGGCGCGCTCTTCGGCCGATTGCCGGGCGAGCGCCTGTTCGCGTTCCGCGACGCCTTCTTCCTGCTGAAGACGCAGCTTCTTCACCATCACCTGACCGGTGCGCGGCATGAACGCGACCTTGCGCGGATGCTTGCCTTCCAGGTCCTCGGCGACGATGCGGATTTTTTCGAGCGCAAGGTAACGGCGAACGAACTCGGAGTTGCGGTCGCCGATGTTCATCGTCGTCATACCGGCCAGCACGGCCGCCCCGCCAAACACCTTTGCTTCGAAGCGCTCGCGCCGTCCACCCGCCTTGATCAGCTCGTTGATCAGCACTTCCATGGCGTACGCGCCGTAGCGCATCGAGTCGGACGCGGCTTGCGCGACGTCTGCGCCATCGTCGGGCAGCATGAAGTGATTCATGCCGCCGATGCCCGCCGTGCGGTCCTGGATGCAGGCCGCCACGCACGAGCCGAGCACGGTGACGAGCACCATGTCTTCGCTCGTCGTGTAGAACTCGTTCGGCAACAGCTTCACGCCGGGGCGCTGGAAGTGGTTGTCGTAATACAGGTTGGTTGCGATCGGCAGGGTGCTGCTCATGCTGGCACCCCGCTCGTTGCACGTTGCGCCGCACGGCCGGCAGCCGTCGCGGTGCCGCCATCGCGTGTCAGTTCATAGACGGTCTGTCCGCGCAGACGGAACGCCTGCGTGACGTAGGTGAAGTTTTCCGAATGCCCGGCGAACAGCAGGCCGCCCGGCTTCACGAGCGGCTCGAAGCGCGACAGCACCTGCCCCTGCGTCGGCTTGTCGAAGTAAATCATCACGTTGCGGCAGAAGATCGCGTCGAACTGCGTGTTCAGCCGGTAATCGCGATCCGTCAGGTTCAGTTGTTCGAAGCGGATCATCGCGCGCACTTCGGGACGCACCTTCACCATGCCCGCGTGCGCGCCCGTGCCCTTCAGAAAGAAGCGCTTGAGCCGTTCCGGCGACAGGTGCTTGACCTGGTCGAACTGGTACATGCCCGCTTCGCCCTTCGCGAGCACCTGCGTGTCGATGTCGGTGGCGAGCACCGTCGCCTGGCGCGCGGCATGGTCGCCGAGCGCTTCGATCAGCGTCATCGCGATCGAATACGGCTCCTCGCCCGTCGATGCCGCCGAGCACCACACCGACACGGGCGCCGGCCGGCGCGCAACGAAGTCCGCGAGGATCGGAAAGTGATGCGCTTCGCGAAAGAACGCGGTGAGGTTGGTCGTGAGCGCGTTCGTGAAGGCTTCCCACTCGGCGGGATCGTTGTCCGCCTCGAGCATGTCGAGATACTGGCGGAACGAGTCGAGCCCGCGCGCCCGCAGCCGCCGAGCGAGACGGCTGTACGCCATGTCGCGCTTGTGGTCGGACAGCGAAATGCCTGCGCTGCGATGAATCAGTTCACGAATCCGCGCGAAATCCGCCGAAGTGAACTCGAAGTCGCGTGCCTGTTCGCCGGACCTTCCCGGCTCTGCCCGCTCAGGGCGTGATTGCGCGCGCGTTGCCATCATGATGTCTTCCGTCTGCCATAAGGAGCGCCGCACCGCCCGTCGATCCCGCCAATGCCGCTGTTGCCGTCGATACTGCTTGCGATGTTGCATGCGCCGTCGTCAGCGCTGCGGCCTTCTGTTCTACCTGTTCCCACTGCACTGCCAGCGGCCCGGTCCAGCCTGCCGCACGCGCGCCTTCACGACGCGTCGCGCTGAAACGTCCATCGCGGGACGATGTGCCGGAAGTCCGCATCTCGATCCATCGTCCTTCAGAACGTTTCCCAGTCGGCATCCGACGTGGCTGCCACAGCCGCCTGACGCGGCGCGGGTTCAGCCGCCGCGGCACTCGCCTTGCGCGCCACCGGTTCGGCGCGCGGGTGCGCTGCCGCTTCCGGCTTCGCGACGGCAGGTTGCGCATGAACCGGCTTCGCGTGAGCGACGGCCGCCTTCACGCGGCTCTTCGCCGTGTTGGCCGTCGGTAGCGTCTTCGTTGCCTGCTGCGCGCCGCTCACGCGCCACTGTCCGATCACCGTCTGCAGCGAGCGCGTCTGCTCTTCGAGCGACGCCGCCGCAGCGGCAGCCTGTTCGACCAGCGCCGCATTCTGCTGCGTCACTTCGTCCATCTGCACGACGGCGCGGTTGACCTGTTCGATGCCGCCCGATTGCTCTTCCGACGCCGCGCTGATCTCGCCCATGATGTCCGTCACGCGGCGCACGGCCTGCACGATCTCGTCCATCGTCGTGCCGGCGCGGCCGACGAGCGCCGAGCCGCTCTGGACCTTGTCGACCGAGTCGCCGATCAGTTCCTTGATTTCCTTCGCCGCGCTCGCGCTGCGTTGCGCGAGGCTGCGCACTTCGCCTGCGACGACCGCGAAGCCGCGTCCCTGTTCACCGGCGCGGGCCGCTTCGACGGCTGCGTTCAGCGCGAGGATGTTGGTCTGGAAAGCAATGCCTTCGATCACGCTGATGATATCGACGACCTTGTTCGAGCTGGTCGCGATACCCTGCATCGTGCTCACCACCTGACCCACTACTTCGCCGCCGCGCGTCGCAATGTCCGACGCGTTGACGGCCAGCTGGCTCGCCTGACGCGCGTTGTCGGCGTTCTGCTTCACGGTGCCCGTCAGCTGCTCCATGCTCGACGCCGTTTCCTGCAGCGACGCGGCCTGCTGCTCGGTGCGCTGCGACAGGTCCGTGTTGCCCATGGCGATTTCGCGCGCACCCGTGTCGATCGACTCGACGCTCGTATGCACCGACCGGATCATGGTCGACAGGCTGTCCTGCATCACCTTGACGGCCTTGAACAGGCGGCCGATCTCATTGGTGCCCGACGCATCCACCTGTTGCGACAGGTCGCCCTTCGCGATGCGCTCGAAGCAGGTAATGGCATTATCCAGCGGCTGCACGATCATGCCGCGCATCGCGAAGCGGAGCGCCACTACCAGCACCAGCGCCACCACGATGACGCCGATAATCGCCGCGCGCAGCATCGACATCTGCGCGACGGTGTCCGCCTGCTGCTGTTCGGCGTGTGCCTGCAATGCCTTGGCGACGGGCGATGCCGCGTTGTCGTAGGCGACGAACATCGGGCTGATCTTCGTGTCGGCGATCGCGTGATAGCCGGACAGGTCGCTGGCGCGCAGCGCCGTGAACTCGGGGTTCACGCCGTCGTTGATGAGCGCCGTGCGCTTCGCGACCACGGCGTCGATCAGCGACTGATCGATGCCATTCTTCGGCGTGTTCAGAAACGCCTGCCAGCTTTCGTTCGATTTGCCGAGCAGTTCGGCTGCGCGGTCGAGCACCTGCTTCGATTGCTCGATCTCGCCTGCCGCCGTCAGCGCGTTGACGCGGTCGAGCGACAGGCGCGAGCGCAGCAGGAACGAACCCGAGTCGTTCAGCGTGCGGATCGCGACCATGTCGCCGTGCGCCATGCTGTCGAGCGCGTCGCCCGAACGGCTCAGCGCGGTGAGCCCGAGCGCCCCGACGATCACCGTCAGCCCAACGAGAATGATCCCCACGACGGTCAGCGTCGTCCGGATCGACCATCTGCTCAGCATTGTTGTACTCCCTGATTGCCTGAAGATGCCTGAAGATGATTCGTTACTTGCCCAGCGTTTCCGTCAGCGACATTTCCCGGCTGGTCATCAGCTTTTCGATGTCCATCAGGATCAGCATGCGGCCGTCGACCGTGCCGAGGCCCGTCAGATATTCCGCCGTCAGCGTCGCGCCGAATTCCGGCGCGGGCATGATCTGGTCGGTCGCGAGCGTCAGCACGTCCGACACGCCGTCCACGACCATGCCGACCACGCGGCCCGCAACGTTCAGAATGATCACCACCGTCTGATGGTCGTACTCGACGCGACCGAGGTGGAACTTGATGCGCATGTCGACGATCGGCACGATGATGCCGCGCAGATTGATGACGCCCTTGATGAACTCCGGCGCATTCGCGATCCGCGTCACGCTGTCGTAGCCGCGGATTTCCTGCACCTTCAGGATGTCGATGCCGTACTCTTCGGCGCCGAGCGTGAAGATCAGGAATTCCTGACCACTCGCGTCGGCTTGCGCGTCGCGGCGGCCGATCGAACCGGCTACGCCGTTCGAATTGATGGATTGGACTTCTGCCACGTTAGCCCCCAAACGGTTGGGATGAGTTGAATTTCAGTTTCAGGCGATCGCCAGCGACGCACTATGCGACGCACGCGTCTCGCGGTTCAGTGCCGCCACGTCCACGATCAGCGCGACGCTGCCGTCGCCGAGAATGGTCGCGGCTGAAATGCCGTGTACCTTGCGGTAGTTCGTTTCGAGGTTCTTCACCACCACCTGCTGCTGGCCGACCAGTTCGTCGATTAGCATTGCGAAGCGCCGTCCTTCCGTCTGCATGATGGTGACGATGCCCTGCGTCGGATCGGTGCGCGCGTCCTCGACGGAGAACACTTCGTGCAGCGCGACGAGCGGCAGATATTCGCCGCGCACGCGCACGACGCGCTCGCCGTTGGCCACCGTGTAGATGTCGTCGGCTTGCGGCTGCAGCGACTCCATCACGAAGTTCAGCGGCAGAATGAAAATCTCGCTGCCTACCTTCACCGACATGCCGTCGAGAATCGCGAGCGTCAGCGGCAACACGATGCGCGTCGTGCTGCCCTTGCCCGCATGCGACGTGATTTCGACGTGACCACCCATCGACTGGATGTTCCGCTTCACCACGTCCATGCCGACGCCGCGCCCCGAGACGTCCGTCACCTGCTCCGCCGTCGAGAAGCCCGGCAGGAAGATCAGGTTCCAGACTTCGTCGTCCGTCATCGTGTCGCTGACGGTGATGCCCTGCTTGGCGGCCTTCGCGAGAATCTTGTCGCGGCGCAGACCGGCGCCGTCGTCGCTGACTTCGATCACGATGTTGCCGCCGTGATGCGCGGCCGACAGCACCAGCTGGCCCGTCGAATCCTTGCCCGCCGCCTTGCGCGCCTCGACCGTTTCGATGCCGTGGTCGAGACTGTTGCGCACGAGGTGAGTCAAAGGATCGATGATGCGCTCGATCAGGCTCTTGTCGAGTTCGGTCGCCTGACCGAAGGTGACGAGTTCAACCTGCTTGCCGAGCTTTGCCGCCAGATCGCGCACCAGACGCGGGAAGCGGCTGAAGACGTAATCCATCGGCATCATGCGGATCGACATGACTGCTTCCTGGAGATCGCGCGCATTGCGCTCCAGTTGCGCCATGCCGTTGAAGAGGCGGTCGTGCAGCGCCGGGTCGAAGGTGCTGGTGGTCTCGGCCAGCATGGCCTGCGTGATCACCAGTTCGCCGACCAGGTTGATCAGCTGGTCGACCTTCTCGACGCCCACGCGGATCGAACTGCCTTCGCCTGCGTTCGCAGCGGCCGCCGGACGCGCCTTGCGATCGCCTTCAGCGGATGCAGGCGCGGCCTTCGGCGCGGCGGGCGCAGTCGCAGCCGGCGCGGCTGCGGCGGCTGGTGTAACGATTGCGGGCTCGGCGGGAGCCGGCGTCGCTGGTGCTGCGGGTTGCGCGACCGGCTGCGCGGCGGCAGGCGCCGGCGCAGCAGCCACTGCCGGCTGCACGACAGCGGCCGGCGCCCCCGCGCCGCCGCTCGCCGTGCCCCCCGCATTGACCGGCTCGCTTTGCGCGGCTTCGGATGCTCCAGGCGCACCCTGTTCCGCGCCGCTCGCCGGCGCCGCGCCGCGGCCGATCACGATCTGACTTTCGTCGATCACGAAGCAGCACACGGCGACGATATCGTCGGACGACACATCGGATTCCAGCCACAGCGTGATATCGCTGCCCGTCTTCACCTGCCCGACGATACGGCCCAGGTTGCCCAACTCTTCGGTGAGCAGTTCCTGGTCCTTTTCCCCAACGCCCCGTAGCGTAATTTTCAGATGGGGTCCTGCAGCCGCATCGGATGTAGCAGCGCCGGTCTCTGCCGGTTCGTTGTCTGCCCAAACGCCTGCGGCTTCTACTGCCTGTTCAGCCTGTTCGACCACATGCTCCGGCGCGTGCCCATCCGCGACGGCGGGCGCTGCTGCCGGTGCTGCGGCCGGAGCCGGTGCCGGTGCCGCTGCTGCGGGCGCGGCGCCGCTGCTTTCCTTATGGAGCTGTTCGAGCTTCGCGCAGATCGCGGCGGCGACGGCCGCATCGGGCTCGGCGCTCGCGCGATAGTCGGCGAGCTGGCCCGAGAGCACGTCCTTGGTTTCGAGGAACGTGTCGATCATGTCCTTGCGCAGCACGATCTCGTTGTTGCGCGCGCGGTCCAGCAGCGATTCGAGAATGTGCGTCGTCTCGGTCAGCGCCGTGAAGCCGAAGGTGGCCGCACCGCCCTTGATCGAGTGCGCCGCGCGAAAGATGGCGGCCAGATCCTCGGGATCGGGATGGCCGACGTCCAGGTTCAGGAGCAGCTGCTCCATCTGCGCGAGCAGCTCGTCCGCTTCGTCGAAGAACGTCTGGTAGAACTGAGTGATGTCGAGTGTCATGCGTGTGTCACCGCGAGAGTCCTGGCTGCTATGCCACTTCCAAATATCGGTTGCTGCCTGCTGGCTGCCGCGCTCAGGCGAGCGCCGCGACCAGTTCGGTCAGCATGTCGGGGTCCAGCGGTTTTTCGATCCATCCTGTGGCGCCCGCATCGCGCGCCGCTGCCTTGAAGGGCTCGCCGGATTCGGTCGTGAGGACCAGGATCGGCGTTTCGCGGTACGCGGGGTTGCCGCGCAGCGCGGCTATCAGATCAAGGCCCGTCCGGCCGGGCATGTGCTGGTCGGTCAGCACGAGGTCGAACGGCATCGCGAGCGCGTTTTCGAGCCCTTCGTCGCCGTCGGCCGCGAGCGTCACCTGATAGCCGGCACCCGTCAGCGTCGCGGCAAGGATTTGCCGCATCGCTGCCGAATCGTCGATTGCCAGAATGTGCCTGATCATTCAATCCTCACTGCGCTCACGATGGATCGAGGTAGCGCCGCCATCGGCGCATCCGTTATCCCGCTATCTGTCATTGCGTGGCCGTTGCAGGCGCCGCGCTCTTGTCCGTCGCTTCAGCCGGTTTCACCTCGCCCTGCGCGACGGCGCCGATTGGCTCCGCGTCCTTTTGCATCGCGTGCGGCGCTTTGGCGGGCGGCGATGGCGGTTGCGCGGCGGGCGGTGAAGCCGGCTGGATGATCTTTTGCAGCAGCGGCTTGTTCGCGCCCGCCGCATCGTTCGACAACGTGGTCGACGACGAGTCGTCCTGCATCAGCGCGTCTTCCGAGCGCTTGTTCAACACGATGATGCTGATGCGCCGGTTTTCCGGGTCGAGCGGATCGGCCTTGTTCAGGTTCTGCGTCGACGCGAGGCCCAGCACGCGTAGTACCTTGGCTTCGTCCATGCCGCCCGCGATCAGCTCGCGGCGCGACGCGTTCGCGCGGTCCGCCGACAATTCCCAGTTGCTGTAGCCCTTCTCGCCGCCGGCATACGGCACGGCGTCGGTGTGGCCCTGCACGACGATGCGGTTCGGCACGTCGTTCAGCGTGTTGCCGATCGCCTGCAGAATGTCGTGCATGTACGGCTGGACGATCGCCTGCGCGGTCGCGAACATCGGACGCTTCTGCGTATCGACGATCTCGATGCGCAAGCCCTGCAGCGTCGAATCGATGCGGATCTGCTGCTTGAACTGGCGCAGCACCGGGTTCGCCTCGATCGCGGCCATCAGCTTGACCTGCAGGTCGTGCAGGCGAACCTGCTCGCGGCGCTCCACTGCACCCTGCAACTGCTGCAGCGCCTGGTCGTCGGCGCGTGCGGCCGTGTGCTCGGCACGATTGGTCGACCCGTCCGTCTGACGCGTGATGCCGTCCTTGTCGGTCGAGATGTCGCGCCCGCCGCCCGGAATCTGGCTCGAATCGACAGCGCTGCGGTCGCCGCCCCACAGCGTGATCTTCAGCGGCTGGTTGAAGTAATCGGCAATGCCCTTCAACTGCACCGTCGAGGCCGAGCTGAGCAGCCACATCAGCAGGAAGAACGCCATCATCGCCGTCATGAAGTCCGCATACGCGAGCTTCCACGCGCCGCCGTGATGGCCGCCTTTCTTCGGCGCTGCGCGCTTGACAACGATTGCGCGGTCTTTGTCCTTGCTCATCGCCCGCGTTCCTTATTTCGCCTTCACGCGGCGCACGTGTTCTTCAAGCTCGGCGAACGACGGGCGTTCGGTCGAGAAGAGCACCTTGCGGCCGAATTCGACAGCGATTGCGGGCGCGTAGCCGTTCAGGCTCGCGAGGATCGTTACCTTGATGCACTGGAACATCTTGGTCGACTCGGTGACGCGCTGTTCCGCGACGCTCGCGAGCGGGCCGATCAGACCGTACGACAGCAGAATGCCGAGGAACGTACCGACCAGCGCCTGCGCGATCATTTCGCCGAGCACGGCGGGCGGCTTGTCGGCGGAGGCCATCGTGTGCACCACGCCCATCACGGCCGCGACGATACCGAATGCGGGCATCGCGTCGCCGACCTTCATCAGCGCGTGTGCGGGCGCCTCGCCTTCGGCGTGATGCGTTTCGATTTCTTCGTCCATCAGACTTTCGATCTCGAACGCATTCATGTTGCCGCCGACCATCAGGCGCAGATAGTCCGTCAGGAATTCGACAATGTGATGGTCCGCAAGAATCTTCGGGTACTGCGTGAAGATCGGGCTCTTCTGCGGATCGTCGATATCGGCTTCGAGCGTGAGCGTGCCCTCCTTGCGCGCCTTCGCCAGCAGGACGTAAAGGAGCGCCATCAGCTCCATGTAAACGTCCTTGTTGTACTTGGCGCCTTTGAACAGCGTCGGAATCACGCGCAACGTAGCCTTGATCGTCTTCATCCCGTTGCCGAGGATGAACGCACCGAGACCCGCGCCCGCGATCATCAGCACTTCGACGGGCTGCATAAGCGCGCCCAGGTGGCCGCCCTCCAGCGCATAGCCGCCGAAGACGGACAACAGCGTAACGAGTGTTCCCACGAAAATCAGCACTGCCGAGCCCTCTCGAAAAGCGACGGAGACCGTCGTTATTCAGGTTTACGGCAAGCAGTCGGAAAACTTTGGCGGAATGCGCGCCGGAGCGGGGCGGTGTTAACCAGAGTGCCGCCGCGCACCCGAAGAAGGCGACGCGACGGGCGCACCCGCCGCGCGTCAGGCGGCCGTGACGACGGCCTCAGGCAAGGCTGCAAGCGCATCCTCGAGTGGCGCGCCGAGGGCCGCCTGAGCTTCCTCGCAACGCGCGTCGGCGGCTTTCCGGGTCTTACCGGCGCGCGACGGCGGCGCGCACAGGCCGCATACGAAGCCGTGCTGCGGATCGTGCGCGTGTGCGACAAATTGTCCGCGGCAGCGCGTGCAGGTCGTCATCTGCAGCATGCCGGAGTCGAAGAAGCGCACCAGCGTCCACGCGCGCGTCAGGCTCAGCGCCGGTTCGTCGTGATGCATGCGCGCGTGTTCGAGGTAGAGCCGGTATGACTTGACGATCGACTGGATCGTCACGCAGCCGCCCAGCCCCGACATGAAGCGGTAGATGTTGTAGAACAGCGACGAGTGAATGTTCGGCTGCCACGTCATGAACCAGTCGGTCGAAAACGGCAGCATGCCCTTGGGCGGCGATACGCCCTTCACTTCCTTGTACAGCTTGATGAGCCGGTCGCGCGACAGCGTCGTCTCCGCCTCGAGCAGCTGCAAGCGCGCGCCGAGTTCGATCAGTTCAATCGCCAGGGTGATTTCCCTGACTTCGAGCACCACGCTTTTCTGTGCCATCCGCCTGGCTTCCCGCGTCCGTTGTCGTTTTCCAGACCGCGAACCGGCCGGAAAAAACGATAAAAGCGCCGTCGCCGGCGCGCGTAGGGTGCGTCTGTCCCGGCGCCTGCGCGCCGGCCGTCGGCCAGTCTCAGCCGATCTGCTCGACGGGCTGGCCCGCCATCAGGATTGCGGAATGCGCCTGGGCGACGGCGGACGATTTGCCCTTGTCGGCCAGCGACGAGAGGATCTGGTGATCGTCGAAGCGGAAGCGGCACAACACCTGGTTCGATGCGGCCAGCTTGACAGTCTGTGCGAGCGACAGGTTGGCGAGCACGTCGGCGAGCTGCTCCGAGATGCCCATGCGGAACATGCCCATTGGCTTGTCTTCACGCAGCAGTCGCTGCGCGAGTAGCAGATAGGACAAGTTCACTTCCCTAATTTCATTGAGCATGTCACTTTGAGTGCTCATTGAATCCCCCGATTCGAAACTGGCTGGTCAGGCCTGGTAAAACGTTTGCTCGCTCGCGTTAAAAAAAACCACGAACGGCACGCTTATGGTCAGCATGGATTTTCCCGAAAGGGGCGGCGAACGAAAATCGGACAGTCACCCCAACTGATTGACGGATAAATCCAGGATTTCTGTAGGAGTTTTTCCTACAAATTTTTGTGACGGGGGATTTTGGAGGGCAGTGCCGGGCGGAAAGCGCCGACTGCTTACACGCGAGACCAAGCGTGAAAGGTTTGGGAAGCGGATTATGCGCCCATATTTGGGCGGAAACCAAGCGAATTTCGCAGCGATCCGTTCGGCACCGCACCATTTGATCTGACGAAATGACGGTGCAACATGCTGCGCCGATCGAGCCGAAGTGCGGTGGATATTGCCTCGATGCCCATACCCGCGAGCTTTCCGGCACCATCCGCGCAGTTGTTACGCATCATGTTTCGCGCTGTAACAACGTTAAGCGTTTGAAAAATAACTCGAATTGCCGCCCGCGATCCCGATAATGAGACCTAGGGATAACCCCATTTGGGCATCCTGCCACGGGCGGCGGCACACCGCGCCCAACCGTCCGAAAGGCTTCCGCTTTTTTGCACGCAAGGCAGCGCGCGCGAAGCCCCTTTGCACAAGGAGATCCCGCATGCGAATCGCACAAATCGCACCGTTGTATGAAGCTGTCCCACCGAAACTCTATGGCGGCACAGAACGCGTCGTGTCGTATCTGACCGAAGCGCTGGTCGATCTGGGTCACGATGTGACGCTCTTTGCGAGCGGCGATTCGGTGACGTCCGCGAAACTCGAAGCGTCGTGGCCGCGCGCATTGCGCCTGGACCCGACGGTCCGCGACGCGCTCGCCCCGCATATGCTGCTGCTCGAAAAGGTGCGCAAGCTCGCGCACGAGTTCGACGTGCTGCACTTCCACCTCGACTACCTGCCGTTCCCGCTGTTTTCGACGCTGGACACGCCGTTCGTGACGACGCTGCACGGCCGTCTGGACCTGCCGGAGCTGCAGCCGGTGTTCGATACGTTCACCGATGCGCCCGTAATATCGATTTCGGATTCGCAGCGTCTGCCGCTGCAACAGGCCAACTGGCTGAACACGATCTATCACGGCCTGCCGGAGCAGCTGCTCACGCCGCAAACGGGCAAGAAGCCGGAATATCTCGCGTTCCTCGGCCGGATCTGCCCGGAAAAGCGCGTCGATACAGCCATCAAGATCGCTGCACAAAGCGGTCTGCCGCTGAAGATCGCCGCCAAGGTGGACAAGGCCGACCAGGAATACTTCAAGTCGGAAATCGAGCCGCTGCTGTCGCAGGCGCACGTCGAGTTCATCGGTGAGATCAACGAGGCGCAAAAGCCGGAATTCCTGTCGGGGGCGAAGGCGTTGCTGTTCCCGATCGACTGGTCGGAGCCGTTCGGCCTGGTGATGATCGAGTCGATGGCTTGCGGCACGCCCGTGATCGCGTTCAACCGGGGTTCGGTGCCGGAGGTGATCGACCACGGCGTGACGGGCTTCATCTGCGAAGACGTGCAGGGCGCCGTGGCCGCGCTGCAACGCATCGACGAGCTGTCGCGCACGGAAATCCGCGCGCAGTTCGAGCGCCGTTTCAGCTCGAAGATCATGGCGCAAAACTATGTCGACAGCTATTCGGCGATGCTGGAAGCAACGCGCCGTCCGATGCTGCGCCGCGTGGCCGTGGGTTGATGCTGGATTGCACAGGTCAACTCTGCCGATGCAGCGAGATATTGCGTAATTTGTTCACTTGAACGTTTGCGCTGTCATTCAAAGACAGCTACTGCGCCGCTCACACGAAAAAGCCGCCTCCCCAGGCGGCTTTTTCTTTTCCGGCGTTCGGAACCGGAACGGCAATGGAAGCGCTTTCTTCAATGCGCCGCAATGCGCTTTTAGCGAATGAAGCTATCCCCGCTTCAGACGCCTTACCGCGCATTAACAGAGTCTGAAAGGCGGCGCATATCGCCAGATCGCCTTCAGCCGGCTTTCGCCGTTTCGCCTAATTAGGCCTGGCCGATCAGAAAGCGCTCGCGGTTCTTGCCGGCAATCCACTTGGGCGGCTTTCCCCGGCCACTCCACGTGTTTCCGGACTTCGGATCCTGATACTTCGCGGGCAACGGCGCCTTTTTGGGCGGGCGTCCGCGGCGAGCCGCCTCCGCAAAACCGAGGTCATGCGCGTTAAGGCCGTATTCGGCGATTTTCTGGCGGATTTCGGCAATCACATTGCCTACTTCACTACGGCGTGCTTCGTCCGCTTCCTGCTGCAAGCGGGCAATCTGCGCCTTGAGATCTGCGTATTGTGACATTTGGGCTCCCCTCTTTTTCTAAAAGTGGTTAGCACGGAGATTAGCCCGTGCTAACGAAATTCGCAATGGCGGCTAATACCGCGTTATCAAAAGTTTTCGTCTGAGTATTTATAAAGCGGCACTGAATCGTTCAAACCGCTGGACTTTTATCGCGAAATAATTCCGCGTTCGTGAATGACAATTCTTGACAGTCCATTTGTGCAACGTTGCTTAAAATTTGCGCTCCCAAGTGCCGGGTAGCACATGCGCTCTCGTCCTTGAATTCCCGTACTTTCCCGTACTTATTAGGATTACACACGATGAACCTCTCCAGGCGCCTCGCGGCGGAGCTGTTCGGCACCTTCTGGCTCGTACTCGGAGGTTGCGGCAGCGCCGTCCTTGCAGCAAATTTCGCCGGTCCCGTGCATGGGCTCGGCATTGGCTTCGTGGGCGTTTCGCTCGCTTTCGGCCTGACCGTCCTGACCATGGCTTATGCGATCGGGCATATTTCCGGCTGTCACCTGAATCCGGCCGTGAGCGTAGGCCTGGCTGTCGCCGGGCGCTTCGCGGCGCGCGACCTCGTTCCGTACATCGTGGCGCAGGTGCTGGGCGCCGTGCTCGGCGCGTACGTGCTGTCCGTCATCGCCTCGGGCAATCCGGACTTCCATCTGGTCGCGAGCGGCTTCGCGAGCAACGGGTATGGCGACCGTTCGCCGGGCCACTTCGCGTTGCCGGCTGCGTTCGTCTGCGAAACGGTGATGACGGCCTTCTTCCTTTTCGTGATTCTCGGCGCAACGGACAAGCGCGCGCCGGCAGGCTTGGCGCCGATCGCGATTGGCCTCTGCCTCACGCTGATCCATCTGATCTCGATTCCCGTGACGAATACGTCGGTGAATCCGGCGCGATCGACGGGGCCCGCGCTGTTCGTCGGCGGCGCTGCCGTCGACCAGTTGTGGCTCTTCTGGGTCGCGCCGATTCTCGGCGCCGTGATTGCCGCGATCGTTTATCCCGCGGTGGCTGGCGACGCCCGGCATGTCGCGGACGCAGAACGCGTACGCGTGACGGCCTGATTGCTGGTTATCCCGTCTGAATGAAAACGGGGCGCTTCGGCACCCCGTTTTCGTTTTCGCGAATCCCTTCCAGCATTAATAGATGGTTCAAATGTAAGGCTGGTTTACGGCCGGATTCATCGACATTGAAGAAGCGCCTTAGCTTCTTGAAAGGTCCGCTTCGCTCCGCTCCGGGCTATACGGACAAATGCCGGACGCTCGCAAAGCGCTGTCTGGAAAGCATTGCGCGAACGCCGCAAGCCCGCGGATACGGCGGCATTGCATGCTTTCACTTCGTAACATCCTGTCGCAGTGCCGCTCGCCGGCGACGCGTAGATTGAACCTGTACGGCAAACACGCCGCATTCACAGGAGAATCACAATGAAGCGCATCGTCACTCACATGCTCGTTGCAGTTGGCCTCGCCGCTGGCGCATGCGGTGTCGCACAGGCGCACTCGAATCTGAGCATCGGCCTGTCGCTCGGGACGCCTGCCCCTGCCTACGTGGCGCCCGCGTACGTTGCGCCCGCGCCGCAGCCGGTGTACTACGGCAACCGGTATTGGGGAGACCGCCGCTACGACGGCTATCGGCATGACCGCGGCTGGGATCGCGGCCGCTGGAATCACGGCAACCGTTGGGATAACAACAATGGCTACCGGGGAAACGACAACCACCGTGGCGGCTATCGTGACTAAGCAGTTGGCTTTGGCGGCGTAAATCGTCTTACGCTTACGCTGGCCGGCTTCAGGCTTCCGCCCTGTTTAGCAGGCTTCACTCCGGCATGGCGCGTTTCAAACAGGGGCGCGCCATGTGCATTCGGCAGACGGAATCTACGCCGTCAATTCGTCGTCCAGTTCGAACAGCTTGCGCAGGTGGTGCGCGACGCCCGCTTCAAAGTTATTGCCGATACGCGGCACATTTGGCAGACGTTTCATGAGATCGGGGTTCGCGTTATTCATCATGAACGGATGGCCCGCCGTTTCCAGCATGTCGATGTCGTTCATGTTGTCGCCGAACGCAACGCACTTTGCGGCCGGAACATTCAGGCGGTCGAGCACGAACTGCAATGCACGCCCCTTCGACACGTTCGCCGTCATCACCTCCAGACAGTCCGGCAACGAGTACGTGACGTAAAGCGCCTCGCCGAACCTGCGCTCGAGATTGGCAGCGACCACGGCAAGATCTTTGGGATCGCCGATGTACAGCGCCTTCGCGATATCCGCGCCGTCGTGCTGCTGCAAATCGGTCACGTTGTAGGTGAAGCCCGAGTCCTGGTGATAACGCAGCAACTCGGGCGCATCGCGGTCGATCAGCCATTCCCGGTCGGCGAACAGATTGACGATCACGCGTCCATGCTCGCCCGCGATTTCCGGCTTCACCAGTTGCTGGACCACGTTCGCCTGAAGATCGTCGGCGAAGATCATTTCGTCGTCGGGCGAATGGACTCGCGCGCCGTTCGACGTGATCAGATATGGCCGGATGCCCAGCACATCGCGAATTCCCGCGACGTCGCTATAGTGGCGCCCCGTCGCGATCACGATGTGTATGCCCTGCGCTTCGAGCGCGCGTACCGTGCTGATCGTGAAGGGGTCCACCTGATGGTTGCTGTTCAGCAGCGTTCCATCGAGATCGCTGGCAATGACTTTGTACATGGGCGGGCGGCAGACGGCGTCGGAAAGCTCCATTTTATCGCCTCTCGGCGCGGCACCTTCCGTTTCCAGCCGCTCCCATGCGTTTAGCCCGTCATGCACCGCCGGGTTGCGCAGCCGCCCGCCGAGCCATCTGCAATGCGCCGTGCGCCGAATCCGAAAGCGGCGCGCGCAGACGCTCGCGATAGGGCGCGGGCACATAGTCGCTCAGCGGCTTGCCAAGGCCGCCGCACAGTGCGACAGGCAAGCTTCCGGATGGGTCGAGCGCTGCAATCATCTTGCCGATCTCCTGGCCGGCTTCGCGCAGCAGCCGGGCGGCAAACGGGTGCTCGCGATGCGCGACGACGACGGGCGCGAGGCTCGCATAAGCCGTCTGGTTCGCGTCGCACAGCCATACCACCAGCCCGTCGCGATCGGTCGCGCCGACGTGCTCGATCAGTGCCTGCGAGAGTTCGTCGGCGGGAATGCGGCCGTCGAGCGCCTGCTGCGCATGCACGATGGCGCGCAGGCCGAACCAGGCGCCGCCGGCCTCGTCGGCAGATGGATAACCGTAGCCAGCGACCATCCGGCTTTGGCCGTCACGGTCCAGCACAGCCGCGACGCTGCCCGTTCCCAGCGCGACGATCACGCCCGGCTCACCGCCGTGTGCGCCGAGCAAGGTCGAATAGGCGTCGCTTTCGATCGCGAGACCGGCGAGCGCAGGCGCCTTCGCGCGAAATGCCGCCAGCCAGTCGCGATTGTTGACGCCCGCGAGCCCGCAGCCGAACACGAAGCGCGTCCAGTCGGCGACGATACCGGCACGCTCGCACGCTTGCGCGCTCGCTGCGAGAATCGCGTTCCACGCGCGCTCGACGCCCAAGGCAAGGCCGGACGGCCCCGCCGTGCCTTGCGCGAGTTCCTGCCCTTCGGCGTTCGCCAGCACGACGCGCGTGCCGGTGCCGCCACCGTCGACGCCGATCAGATAGAGGTCTTGATTCATCGATATGCTCGTTGATGTGTTATCGCATAGCGTGGCAGGTCTTTTCGCCCGCGACAATTAGCCGATCGGCCAGGTTGCGGCGGCAACCCGTTCCGCTATGCTGGCGTGGCCCGCCAGACGGGCGACCAACCAACCATGGAGGAGCCTGAACGTGGCGGAGCAGCGATGCAACTGGGCGACGACGAGCGAAGCGCTCGCACACTATCACGACACCGAATGGGGCGTCCCTTCGCGCAATGACCAGCATCTGTTCGAGATGCTGGTGCTCGAAGGTGCGCAGGCCGGGCTGTCGTGGTCGACGATTCTGAACAAGCGCGCCGGATACCGGCGCGCCTTCTCGAACTTCGACATCGACAAGGTCGCTCGCTACTCGCCGAAAAAAATCGACGCGCTCGTGCTCGACGAAGGCATCGTGCGCCATCGCGGCAAGATCGAGTCGACGGTCCTCAATGCCAAAGCGGTCAGGCAGATTCAGGCGGAGCATGGATCGTTAGCGGATTTTGTGTGGTCGTTCGTCGACGACACGCCGATCCAGAACGCCTGGACGAGCTACACGCATGCGCCCGCTTCGACGGATGTGTCGGACGCGCTCAGCAAAGCGCTCAAAGGCTATGGCTGCAAATTTGTGGGCACAACCATCTGCTATGCGTTCATGCAGGCAGTCGGTATGGTCAACGACCATCAGACCGATTGTGCCTGCTATGCGCGGTGCGCTCTGCTCGGGAAGAAAGGCCGCAAAAAGAGCGCGAAGTGACGGGCACGGCTTGTTCCAACGTGTTGTGCGTATGTGTCGCGCCGTTGCAACACATGGCATAATCGCGCCCGGCTTGAACGGGCGGAGTGTGCTGCATGGCGTCACACGCAAACCCGCTTTCCGCAATGCCTCGAACAGAGGTTGACGAGCGCGGCGCGGGCGGTCCGTGCCCGCATTGAGCGCTAGCCAACACAACGGCTGACCTTTACCGCATTGCGCTCGTTATAACTAATGCATGCGACGTCGTTCGACGCACCTCCGGACGGGGCTGGTCAGCCGGACGTCGGCGGCGTCGCTGGTGCAGGGTGTGCGCTTTGCAATGCCGTGAATTGGGCGGTAAATGATGCCCTCGTCGCGGCTTCGGGCCTGAGCACATCACGGAATACTGTCGGCGATTGCACCAGAAACGAATGACCGCTGCGCAGTGCGCGGGGGGAGACCAACATGAAAAATCATAACTTCCTGACGCATCAGGAAATTTTCGACCGGGCAGTCGAGCATCTGTTCGGCCAGGGTCGCGCGGCGCTGCTGCCGCGCGGCGGCGGCGCCTACCGCGGCTATTGCGGCGGTTGCCCGGTCGGCAGCTTTATCCATCCGCGCGACTACATGACGGCGATGGAAGGCATTCCCGTGCGATACGTCGGCAAGACCGCTTCAGAAACGCCCATGTACATGGACGTCGGCGTGGCCGCGCTGAAGAAGGCGCTGTTGCGCTCGCGCCTGAATATCTACGATCCCGTCACCGTCGAATTGCTCAGTTGCCTGCAAAACGTGCACGACGTTTTCGGGACCTGGGAATGGCGCGACCGGTTACGCTCGATTGCCCGCCAATTCGTCCTTTCCGACGAACGCGTGAAATCAGCCGCCTGACATTCAGCGTAACGAGCGGCCTCAGCGCGCGAAGCTTCGAGCGCCCTATCCGGCAAGCGAACTAAAACCCACAAACAAAAAACGGCGGTGTGGCTTCTTTCGAAGCTCACACCGCCGTTGGCGTGCTTTCGCGTACCGGAGGAAGCGTGCTTAGTGCAGCTTCTTCGGCAGCATCTGGCTGCGCAGGCGCTTGTGCAGGCGCTTCACTGCAGCTGCCTTCTTGCGCTTACGTGCCGTCGTCGGCTTTTCGTACGCCTGGCGCTCACGCAGTTCTGCGATCAGGCCATTCTTTTCGATTGCGCGGCGGAAGCGGCGGATTGCCACTTCGAACGGCTCGTTTTCCTTCAGAAGAATCGTCGTCATGTAATTCCTAAAAACGCTTGATACGGTTAATGGCGTGGCGGTCAACCCACTCACGCGCCGGCCCTCCGGTCGTCTCAGACTGGCGAAGCACAACTGAAACGAGAGGCAATGCGGCCACGGAGGCCGGAAAAGAGAGGTGGGAGTTCACCGCGAAACGCGGGCAGCGCACGTTGCGGCGCCGCGCCTAGCTAGCGTTTCGCCACCAGTAACCCATGACGAAACGAGCAAAGATCTCAATTCACTCCCGATCATACCAGGAAATTCGCTTTCAGACCAGCATTTTAACGATTCTGCTCAGGCACTTGCATCGTTCAATATGCGCAAATCCGCGTCCGTGAGCGTCAAATGCACTGCCGCGACAAGACTTTCCAGCTGTTTGACGGACGTCGCGCTGGCGATCGGCGCGGTGATGCTGGGCCGCGCGATCAGCCATGCGAGCGCCACCGTGGCAGGCGTGCTGCCGTGCCGCTGCGCCACCTCGTCGAGGGCATGGAGAATCGTGAAGCCACGTTCGTTCAGATAGCCCTCGACCTTACGGCCGCGCGCGCTCTTCGACAGGTCGTCGCGCGAACGGTACTTGCCCGACAGAAAGCCGCTCGCGAGGCTGTAATAGCAGACGACGCCCAGCCGCGCAGCGAGCGCAACCGGTTCGAGGTCGGTTTCATAGGCCGCGCGGTCGTACAGGTTGTACTCCGGCTGGATCACCTGATATTGCGGCAAACCGTTGTCCCGCGAGATCTGCAGCGCTTCCTGCAAGCGCGCGCCGCCGTAGTTCGACGCGCCGATCACCCGCACCTTGCCCGCTTCGACCAGTTGCTGGTACGCGCCCAGCGTTTCCGCGAGCGGCGTTTCCTCGTCGTCGAGATGCGAGAAATACACGTCGATATAGTCCGTTTGCAGGCGCCGCAGCGAATCTTCGACAGCGGCGCGGATATTTCCCGCCGACAATCCTTTGCGGCTCCCCAGCATGCCGACCTTGGTCGACAGCACGATTTTGTCGCGCTTGCCCGACTTCGCGAACCACTTGCCGATGATCGCCTCCGATTCGCCGCCGTGGTTGTCCGGCACCCAGGCGGAATAGACGTCGGCGGTATCGATGAAATTGAGGCCGGCGTCGGCGAACGCGTCGAGGATGGAGAACGAGGTCGCTTCGTCGGCCGTCCAGCCGAACACATTGCCGCCGAACATCAGCGGCGCGACCTGCAATTGCGACGTGCCGAGATTGCGTTTCTGCATGACATCTCCACGAGCAAGGAAGGCGGGCCAACAAGGATACGCCCTCCTGACATTCGTCACAGACGCGCCCTCGCGCCCCGCGCCACACCCATGCGCCCCCAAATTTCGCGAGATCGCCCCTAAAGTTTTCTTCTGACCACGCCGTCAACCAGGACAGGCGGCGACGCAATGCACACAGTAAGCGCGACGCCGAGCCAAAAACAGCCTCTCTCTGAGGCGTTTTAAAAACGAGGACGCAAAATGCTGAACATCAACACCAACATCGCTTCGCTGACCGCGCAGAACAACCTCTCGGGTTCGCAAAGCGCGCTGTCGCAGGCGATCAACCGCCTGTCGTCGGGCAAGCGTGTGAACACCGCTGCTGACGACGCGGCAGGTCTCGCGATCTCGACGTCGCAAACGGCTTCGATCAACGCACTGACGCAAGGTGCTGCAAACGCGAACAACGGCATTTCGATGGTGCAAACCACGAACGGCGCGCTGCAATCGATCGTCGACAACCTGCAACGTATCCGCCAGCTGGCAGTGGAAGCAGGCGACGGCTCGCTCGACTCGAACGCACTGGCTAACCTCCAGTCGGAAGTGTCGACCCGTCTGACGGAAATCACCCGCGTCGCGCAACAAACGACGTTCAACGGCCAATCGGTCCTGAACGGCATCGGCTCGGTCAACTTCCAGATCGGCGCATTCAACGGCCAGCAGATCACGGCGAACTTCGGCACGCAGAAGTGGGACTCGAACAGCCTCGGCGTGAGCGGCGTGTCGGTTTCGACGGCTTCGGGCGCTCAGGCAGCAATGAGCACGATCGACACCGTCCTGACGAGCGTCAACACCTTCCAGGCAACGCTGGGCGCAACGCAAAACACGTTCTCGGCAGCAATCTCGACGACGAACACGCAAGCAACGAACATGAGCGCAGCACGCTCGCAGATCACCGACGCAGACTTCGCAACGGAAACGGCGAACCTGTCGAAGGCTCAAGTTCTGCAGCAAGCTGGTATCTCGGTGCTCGCGCAAGCGAACTCGATGCCGCAACAGGTTCTGAAGCTCCTCCAGTAAGAGTGACGACTAGCGGCGCGCAGCACGGCGCCGCGCCCCGAAGCCGCGGCTCGCGCCCGGCTTCGGTACGCAACTGGATCGCATGGTTGGGAGGTTCGCCTCCCAACATGCATTTACAAGCCACGAACGAATAGCATCCTGTTTCGCCAATCGGAGCACCCGCATGACCACCACGTCGACTTCGAATTCATCAACTGACGTCACGTCCCTCCTACAGCAGGCGGCGCAGTCCATTATCAGCGGCTCGACCAAGTCGACGCTCGATGTCAACTCGCTGGTGTCGGCGCTCGTAACGGCAAAAACGGCGGCTCAATCGTCGGCAATTGTGAACAAGCAGAATTCGGACAACGCCGAACTCTCTGCAATCGGCAAGATCAAATCGGCGCTGGCGTCGCTGCAGACCGCATTGAGCGGCCTCTCGGACGGCACGGCACTGAATCAGCTCGCGGCCGCGGTCAGCGGCACGGGCACGGGTGTCACGGCAACAGCCGACCCGAGCAAAGGCGCGGTGGCCGGCAACTACACACTCGCCGTCACCAACATCGCGACGGCCAACAAGATTTCCTCGCAGGCGTACGCGTCGGGCGCGAGCCTGGGCAGCGGCACGCTGACGGTCGGCGTCGGCAGCAGCTCGATGCAGATCAACGTCGCATCGACTGATTCGCTGTCGGACATCGCCACTGCGATCAATTCGGCAAACAACAATCCGGGCGTATCGGCAGCCGTCATCACGGCAGCGGACGGCCAGCATCTGGTCCTGACGTCGAAGCAGACGGGCGCGGCCAACACCGTGACGGTTTCCGCAGGGGCAGGCCTCGATACCGGCCTGAACACGGCCAGCTTCACGCAGGTCGCGGCCGGCAAGGACGCCACGCTCTCAGTCGACGGCAACACGATCACGAGCGCAAGCAACACGATCACGAACGCACTCACGGGCGTGAGCATCGACATCTCGGGCGCGTCGGCGAACAGCACGCAGACGATCTCGATCACCAACGACACGACGGCGTCGACGAAGGCCATCAACGACTTCGTCACGGCGTACAACAGTTACATCACGACCGAAACGGGCCTGACCTGGGACCCGACGGCGGCGACGGGCTCGCAAGCGGGCGCGCTGCTCGGCGATTCGATGACGAACACGATCACGAACGGTCTGGGCGGCCTGGTCGCCGGCGGCATCACCGTCGGCGGCAAGACCTTCAGCTTGTCGTCGATCGGCATCAACCTTCAGCATGACGGCACGTTGTCGGTCGACTCGACCACGCTGCAGACCGCGCTGACGAGCAACAGTTCGGCCGTCGCGGCTGTGTTCAACAAGACGAACGGTATCGGCACGACGCTGAACTCGTTCATCAACACATACACGCAGACAAGCGGCACGATCGATCAGCGCACGCAGAACCTGAACACCGACCTGAGCAGTCTGGCGGATCAGGCGACGCAGCTCACAAACTATCAGAGCACGCTGACCGACCAGTACAACGCGCAGTTCTCGGCGCTGAACACACTGATGACGACGATGGCCAACAACACGGCCTACCTGAACCAGCTGTTCGGCGGTGGCGGCCTGACGGGCTCGCTGAACGCGAAGTAACGCGGGTAGACACTCCGCTCAATGGAACTGACGATGAACGATTCGCTGACACGCGCACTCGACCTGACCCGCGCTCTCGAAGCCGCGGTTTCGCAACAAGACTGGGCACGCGCGTCTGCGATCGTCGAAGAGCGTTCGCCGCTGCTGATGTCGCTGCGCCCGGAACAGACGCCGGAAGCGCTGGAGAAGATCCGCGCGATCCAGCGCATCGACGCCGGCATCAGCCAGCAAACCCGCACCGGCATGGATCGCCTTACCGAGCGGCACGGCAATGCGTTGCAGCGAATCAAGTCGGTGAGCCTGTATCACTCGACGGGCATGCTCTAAGGAATCGAACTGAAGAAAACCGCGCGATGTAGTCCAAAAAAAATGCGCGGATTGATAAAGCTGCAGCGATGCAGCTTTTTTTTGCCTTCTGCGTGTCTGGCATCTGCGACCGCGCCATACCGGCGCAACCGCAGAGGCCCGAGCAGGATCTAGTTGGCGCCTTCCTCGTAGACGCGCCACATTCCTTCCAGCGCGTCCTCGAAGTTGCTCGCAAATCTCCGCGCGTCGCACATTGCAGAGGCGAGCACATGCTCGCGCATTCCGGCGCGCAGCGTCGCCAGTGCATCGACGTTGGCCGCCAGTTCGCGGGCCTTGTCGACGTAGCCATCCTGATCGTCGGAGATCCATTCGCCGAAGCCGGCGGAATGCAGCACGCTCTCGCAGATATGGCCAAGGAAGCGGTCGCCCTTCATCGCCACGACGGGCACGCCCATCCACAGCGCTTCGGCCGTCGTCGTGCCGCCCGGATACGGGAAAGGACTGAGCACGATGTCCACGTGATGGTACGTCTTGAAGTACTCGTTGCGCTTCGATCCGCCTTCCAGGATGAGTTGCGAGGCGTCGATACCGCGCTCCGCGAAGCGCTGAAGCGTCGCATCGAGGGCATGCTTGCGGTCGAGTTCGTGCGCCTTGACTAGCAGACGTGAGCCGGGTACCTCGCGCAATACGCGGGCCCACAGATCGAGCACGTCATCCGTCATTTTTGCGAGCTTGCCGAGATAGCCGAACGTGACGAAGCCATTGGTTCGCATCGGCAGCGGACCAACGGGAACATCGCACTCCGGCGGCGTCATGCATAGATAGCCGTCGGGCAGACGCCATGGCTTTTCGATGAAGTGATGCGCTTCTTCTGGCGGCAGCACGTAGCGATCGCCGAGCACATAGTCGATTTCCGCAATACCTGTCGACGCAAAAAAGCCAAGCCACGTCACCTGAATGGGCGCAGGCTTCATCGCGAATACGGGCAGCCGGTTGAATGCAGTATGGCCTGCCATGTCGAGCAGGATGTCGATGCCGTCGTCGAAGATGCGCTGCGCGGCGGCGTCGCGAGAGAGCTTCCATAACGGGGTCCAGACGTCGAAGAGCGGCTTCAGACGTTGCGTGATTTCGTCTTCGATGTCGTTGGTCTGGTACGCGATCAGCTCGACCCGCGACCTATCGATGTGACGCAGCACGCTCTCGGTGAAGATGCCGACGGGATGCGTGCGCAGATCGCCCGACACGAAGCCGACGCGCAACGGTCGTTGCCCGCGTGGCGCGCGCGTATGCGAAAACGGCGTGACTTGAGAGGCGATACGCTTGCCGAAATAGACGGCGTCGGCGAGATAGTCGCTGACGGGCCGCTGCGACATGCTGGCCTCGCAAAACAGCAGGGCCGTGTGCGCGACATCGGCATCGGGCGAGCGCTCAATCGCGCTCCGATAGCTGCTCGCCGCTGCGTCGAGCTCACCCAGCGAGCGCAACACGTCGCCGAGGTTGATGTGCATCCGCGACGAGCCGTCCTTCAGCTCGAGCGCCTTGTGCGCATGGTGCAGCGCTTCGCTCGGGCGCTCCGTCTTCAGATACGCGACCGCGAGATTGTGATGCACCTCGGCGTCGTCGTCCGCGAGCGCGACCGAGCGCTGATAACTGTCGATCGCTTCCACGTAGCGGAACAGTCCGTACCATGCATTGCCGAGCGTCGCATAGGCTTCGGCCAACGTCATGCGCGGCTCGGTAGAATGCGCGCGCTTCATGGGCACTGCTGTGCCCGAACCGCCCAGCCAGGAATCGACGGTCGCCTGCGCAAGCCGCATCGCTTCGGAGTAGTGCATCGCCGCGGCCTCGCGCTCGCCCATATCGCGCAGCGTATTGGCCAGATTGTTGTGCACGCCGGGCCGATCGGGGTCGAGTTCGACTGCCCTGCGAAGGCTTGCCGCTGCCTCGGCGAGTTCGCCGCGTGCGAGCAGCAGCGTGCCGAGACTGTTGTGCATCAGCGCGCGGTTCGAATCGAGCGCGATCGCGCTGCGATAGCTGTCGATCGCCTCGTCGTACTTGCCCTGCTCCATCAGCGCGTTGCCGAGGTTGTTGTGTGCGTCGGCGTAGTCGCGCCTGAACGAAATCGCCTTGCGATAGGCGAGCACCGCGCTGTCGATCTCGCCGAGATCCTTCAGCGCATTGCCGAGGTTGTTATAGGCTTCGGCGTATCCCGGCCGCAATTCGATAGCTTGCGCGCTGCTGCGCATCGCTGCATCCGGCTGACGGTCTTCGCGCAGCGCATTGCCGAGATTGTTGTGCGCTTCCGCGTAACCCGGATTGAGCGCCACAGCCTCGCGATAACTGTCGATCGCCTGCTTCAGCTGGCCGTGCTCGCGCAATGCGTTGCCGAGGTTGTTGTGATAAATCGCGTTCGGGAGAATCGCGATCGACTGGCGCATCAGCGTGATGCCCGCGTCGTGCTGTTGAATCTGGCACGCGAGCAGCCCGAGAAAGTGCAGCGCATCCGAATGCCGCGGATTGACGCGCAGGATCTCGTCGTAGATCGCCTTGGCTTCGGCGAGCCTGCCTGCCTGATGATGCGCGAGCGCAGTGTTGAGAAGTTTAGCGTGATCCACTGTGATCCTTTCGTTCTTCGGAGGCGGGACGAGCGCGCCCGCCTCGCGTCATGCAGCTTGCGGCGCGAGGTACTGCGCCCACATGCCTTCGAATGCCGCTTTGAGATTCTTCGCGAAGCGCCGCGCATCGCACAACGGCGACGCGAGCGTCTGCGCGCGCAAACCCGCGCGCAACGCAGCAAGGCGCTCGGCTTGCGCGGCCCACGTACAGGCCAGCGCGAGATATTCGTCTTCATCGCGCCCGATCCATTCGGCAAGTCCCGCCGCGTTCAGCACGCTCTCGCAGATATGCGTGACAAACCGGTCGCCCTTGAGCGCGACAACGGGCGTGCCCATCCACAGCGCTTCCGCCGTCGTCGTGCCGCCCGGATACGGAAACGGGCTCAGCATGATGTCGACGCGGTTGTACGACGCGAGATACTCGTGACGCGGCGAGCCGCCTTCGAGAATCAGACGCGACGCGTCGATGCCCTGCGCGGCGAATTGTTCCAGCGTCGAACGGCGCGCATGTTCCGCGCCGAGTTCGTGCGCTTTCATCATCAGCTTCGCGTCCGGCACCGCATGCAGAATGCGCGACCATTCGACGATCACATTGGGCGTGATCTTCACCAGCTTGCCGAAATAGCCGAAGGTGACGTGGCCATTGAGCGTCATCGGCAGCGGGCCGACCGCCACATCGTCTTTGGGCGGCGTGAAGCACAGATAGCTGTCTGGCAGCCGCCACGTCTTCTCGACATAGTGCGACGCTTCGTCGACGGGCAGCACGTGCGGATCGCCGAGCACGTAGTCGATTTCATTCAACCCCGTCGTGCCGAAGTAGCCTAGCCAGCTCACCTGCACGGGCGCGGGCTTCCACGCGAACACCGGCAAGCGGTTGTACACCGTATGACCCGACAGGTCGACGAGGATGTCGATACGATCGTCGCGAATCATCTGCACGGCCTGTTCGTCGGGCACGTTCACGAGGCTGCGCCATGCGTTGAAGCGCTGTTTCAGCCGCGCCGTAATATCGTCTTCCTTGGCGCGCGTCGAATAGGCGATCAGATCGAAGCTGCCGTCCGCGAAATGCTCCATCACCGATTCAATGAAAATGCCCACGGGATGCAGTTGCAGATCGCCGGAGACGAAACCGATGCGCAGCTTGCGTCCATCGTTTTGCGGCGCCGGATGTTCGCAGCGGCGGGCACGCGCGGCCATGCGCGCGCCGAATTCGCGCGCGGCAGCAAGCGTGACGGAAGGCGGGGTCGGCGCGTGGGTCGCGAGATCGAACAGCAGCCGGTTATGCGCGAGCTCCATTTCACCATCGAGCGCGATGCCGCGCCGGTAGCTCGCAATCGCGCCCTCCGCGTCGCCGAGCACGCTCAACACATCGCCCAGATTCACGCGCGGCACGGCTGAATGCGGTTCCAGCTCGACCGCCTTTTGCGCGCTCTCGAGCGCCTCATCGGCGCGGCGCTGCTTGAGCAACGCGACAGCCAGCCGATGGTGCGCAGGCCCGTCGCGCGGTGAGAGTTCGGTCGCCGTCCGGTAACAGAGGATCGCGGCGTCGAGCTTGTCGCCGTGTTCGTATGTGTCGCCCAGTTCGAGATAACCCGATGCGTCGTTCGGTGCACGCTCCACGGCGCGCGTGAGCGATTGCGCCGCTTCATCCCAACGCTTGCGGCCGCGCAGCCATTGCGCGAGCTTGCGATGACGCGCGGCATCGGCAGGCGCGAGTTGCGCTGCACGTTGCAGCGCGGCGATTGCCGCATCCGCGTCGCCGCTTGCGTGCAGCAGCGTCGCAAGGCTGTCGTGACTGTCGACGCGCCCCGGATCGAGTTCGATCGCGCGACGGAACGCTGCAATCGACTCGTCCGCCTTGCCTCGCCCCGCCTGCGCGCGCGCGAGATTGCTGAACGCGTCCGCGTAGTCGGGCTTGAACGACACGGCCTTCCCATACGCGAGCACCGCGTTGTCGAGATCGCCGAGATCCTTCAGCGCGTTGCCGAGATTGTTGTATGCCTCCGCATAGCCGGGCCGCAACTCGATCGCCCTCGCGCAACTGAGCATCGACGCGTTGGCGTCGCCCGCTGCGCGCAGCGCATTGCCGAGATTGTTGTGCGCTTCCGCGTAATCAGGGCGCAGCGTCACGGCATGCCGGTAGCCTTCGATCGCTTCACCGAACTGGCGGCGTCCGAGCAACACGTTGCCGAGGTTGTTGTAGTAGACCGCATCGGGATTCGCGGCAATCGACGCGCGCATCAACGCGATGCCCGCATCCGCGCGATCCGTCTGGCACGCGAGCAGCCCGGAGAAATGCAGCGCGTCGGATTGCGCGGGATCGCGCTGAAGAATGGTGTCGTACAGCGTCTGCGCGTCGGCGAGCCGTCCCGCCTGATGGTGGGCGAGCGCTGCGTTCAAAAGGCTCGGAATGTCGTGCATGATCAACGTCCGGGCCGCCTTCAATAGGGATGCGACTGTGCGAAGAAATCGACGAGACCGCCATCGTGCTCGATCATCACGCTCTTCGTCGCGATGCCTTCGCGCGTCATTTCGGCAATGATGTCGCGCGCGCGCCATTGAGTCGGAATCACGATCACGTCGACATCGGTTTGCTTCAGCACATCGCGGAACTCGATCCGCTGTCCCGTACCGGGCACGAAGGTGCCGACCTTGCCCGGGTCCGAATCGACGACCAGCGGAAAGCGCTCGGCATCCGCGCCGAAGTGATGGATGAACGCCGCCGCCTTGCCCGTGCCGCCCCAGATGGCAACGCGCTTGCCCGACGCGCTCAGTTGCGACAACTGCTGCGCGATGGCCGCGCGGCTCGCGACGGTGCGCGCGGCAAAACGCGTCGCGGCTTCCGCGCGCGAGCGCGCCTGCGCAGGCACCGCGAGTTTCACGAGCGCGTAGACGACTTCGCCGTCGTAGCCGTGATCGAGCGTGACGATTTCGCCGGCGCGCGACATCAGCGCGCGGAACGAATCCGTGGTGAAGTGCGACACATGCTCGTAGAAGAAGTCGGCGAGACGCTGCGTGTCGAACACACGGTCGATGCACGGCACTTCGGCGAACAGCCAGCTGTCCCTGCCTGTCGATACGGCGCCCCACGCCAGCGCTTCGATGAGCCGCGCCGGCTCCGTCAGATGCTCGAGCACGTGGCGAATCACGACGGCGTCTGGCTGGAAGATTTTCATGTCGGCGAGCGGCTCGAACAGGCGCGGATGAAACTCCACGCCCAGTCCCGTCTCAGGCGTCGCATTCGGATCAAAGCCGATAAAGCGGCCGCCCGGCCGTGCCTGCGCGAGTCCGCGCACGAAGTGCCCTTCGCCGCAGCCGATTTCGACGACGTTCGGCGCATCGGGCAGGCGCGACAGCACGAGATCGCGCGTGTCCGCGAGATGGCCTTTCCAGATGCTGCCGTTGTTGAACATCCGGTTCGGATTGCTTTGATACGGAATGGCGTCGTACTCGAAGCGGTGATTCCACACGTGCGTGCACGACGGGCACTGCACGAAATCCTGCGCATGACGCGGCAGCGCTTGCGCGGCATCCGCCGAGCCGGGCCACGCGAGTGTCGCCAGTGTCTGTTCGCCCGCCGGAAAAAAGCGCGCGGCGACGGTGTTCGAGCAAACAGGGCAAACCGCTTCGATCAGATCGCAACTCATTGCTTCACTACCTTTTTGAAGTACGCGATGGTCTCCCTGAGACCGTCTTCGAGCGTCACGCCCGGCTCCCAGTCGAGATGCTGGCGGGCCTTTGCGATGTCGGGACGCCGCTGCACCGGGTCATCCGACGGCAGCGGCCGATATTCGATGCGCGAGCGCGAACCCGTCAGACGCAGCACCGTTTCCGCCAGTTCGCGGATGCTGATCTCGCTCGGATTGCCGATGTTGAACGGCCCCGGCTCGCCTTCGTGATCCATCAGGCGCATCAGTCCTTCGACGAGATCGTCGACATAGCAGAACGAGCGCGTCTGGCTGCCGTCGCCGTACAGCGTGATCGGCTCGCCCTGCAGCGCCTGCATGATGAAGTTCGAGACGACGCGGCCATCGTCGGGACGCATGCGCGGGCCGTACGTATTGAAGATTCGCGCGACACGAATGTCGACGCCGTGTTGCCGGTGATAGTCGAAGAACAGCGTCTCGGCGCAGCGCTTGCCTTCGTCATAGCACGCGCGCGGGCCGTTCGGATTCACGTTGCCCCAATACGTTTCCGGCTGCGGATGCTGCTGCGCGTCGCCGTACACTTCGCTTGTCGATGCCTGCAGGATGCGCGCGCCACAACGCTTCGCGAGCCCGAGCATATTGATCGCGCCGAGCACGGCCGTCTTCACCGTCGATACAGGATCGCTCTGGTAATGCACGGGGCTCGCCGGGCACGCCATGTTGAACACGCGGTCCGCTTCGACATAGAGCGGCAGCCACACGTCATGGCGGATCAGTTCGAAATTCACCTTGCCGATCAGGTGGTGAACGGTCTGCTTGCTGCCTGTGTGAAAGTTGTCGACGCACATCACGTCGTGACCGGCTGCCACCAGCCGGTCACACAGATGCGAGCCGAGAAACCCCGCGCCGCCCGTAATCAGCACCGACTTTGCACTCACTGCGCCGCCTCCGCGACCTGCGCGACGCGCGCTTCCCACATGCCGTGCAGCGCGGCTTCCAGATTGCGTGCAAAGCGCGTCGCATCGCACAGCGGCGAGGCGAGCAGTTGCGCGCGCAGACTGCCGCGCAGCACCGACAGCCGTTCGCGATCCGCGGCAAAGGCGACGGCTTTGTCCACGTAGGCGGCATCGTCGGCGGCGATCCAGTCGGCGAGGCCTGCCGTGTGACACATCGTTTCTGCGATGTGCGTGACGAAGCGATCGCCGCCCCGGCACAGCACAGGCACGCCCATCCAGAACGCTTCGGCCGTCGTCGTGCCGCCGCCGTACGGGAACGGGCTCAGCATCATGTCGACACGGCGGTAGGCGGCGAGGTACGCGTCGCGCGCCGAGCGCCCTTCGATAATCAGCCGCGTCGCCGGAACGCCGCGCATCGCGAAGCGGCGCACGAACGAATCGCGCACGTGCGCGTCGTCGAACTGGCCGGACTTGAGGAACAGCACCGCGCCCGGCACCTTCTGCAGCAGTGTCGACCACACGGCGACGACATGATCCGTGACCTTCGTCACATTGCCGAAGTAGCCGAACGTGATGTGACCGTTCGCGATCACCGGCAGCGTGCCCGTTTCGACGGATTCGGCGGGCGGGGTGAAGCACAGATAGCTGTCGGGCAGGCGCCACGGCTTTTCGACGAAATGCGCTTCCTCCGCTTCCGGCAGCACATGCGCGTCGCCGAGGATGTAGTCGATCGCGCGCACGCCCGTGCTCGCGAAGTAGCCCGGCCACGTGACCTGCACAGGCGCCGGCTTCCATGCGAAAAGCGGCAGACGGTTATAGGTGCTGTGGCCCGAAGCGTCGATCAGAATGTCGATGCCGTCGTTGCGGATGCGCTGCGCGGCCGCTTCGTCGCCGACGCCGGCGATGCTCGTCCACGCGGAGAACGCGGGCTTGATGCGCGCCGTCAGTTCATCTTCGACATCGCGCGTCGGGTAGGCCACCAGCTGCACGCGCGAAGCATCGAGATTCGCGAGCACGCTTTCGATGAAGTAACCGACAGGATGCTTCTTCAGATCGCCGGACACGATGCCGACACGCAGCGGACGGTCCGCGCGCGAGCCCGTGTTGTCGGCGAGCCACGTCGTGAACGGCTGCGCGCGCGCCTCCATGGCTTCGCCGAAGCGCAGCGCTTCTTCCAGATACGCTTGCGGCGTGGTCTGCTGCTGATAGTTCAGCGCGAACAGCAGGTTGCTGCGCGGCTCCGCGAAATCCGGACGCAGCGCGATCGCGTTGCGCCACGCTTCGATGGCGGCCTCGAGCTCGTCGAGTTCCATCAGCGTGTTCGCGAGATTGTTGTAGGCGCGCGCGTGATCCGGCTTCAGGTTGATGGCCTGACAGAACGACTGCACAGCGCCGTGATGATCCTTCAGCGCGCGCTGCGCGTTGCCGAGGTTGTTGTGCGCGTCGACGTAATCCGGCTGCAGCACGAGCGCCTGGCGGAAACATTCGGCGGCGGCGGCCGGCCGGTTGTTGGCCTGCATCACGTTGCCGAGGTTGTAGTAATAGAACGCCTGCGGATTGCGCGTGATGGCCGCCATGATCAGATCGCAGGCGGTCTGGTACTGGCCGAACTCATGCGCGATCAGGCCGAGCAGATGCATCGCATCCGCGTGGTTCGGATCGATTGCGAGAATCTGGCGGTACAGCGTTTCCGCTTCGTCGAAGCGCTCGGCCTCGTGCTGCTCGACGGCCGTCTGCAACATCGACGCGACCTGCGCCCGCGCCGCCGCGTCGGGCGCTGCTTGCGGCTGCGACGCCGCACCGAGATTGGCAGGCGTCGGAATGCGCTGCCACGAGCCGTTCTGATTCTGATTGAAGTCTGTCATGCGAAATTGCGCTCCGCGTGCTGGCGGGCGTCTCCTGATGAATGTCGATCCGGTTGGGCGGGCAGCCCGCTGTTGGGGTGATGGCATGCGGCGTGGCGCGCCCACATGCCGTGAAATGCATCTTCGAGATGCCGCGCGAAACGCGGCGCGTCGCATAGCGGCGAAGCCAGAAGACGTTGGCGCAACGTGCTTCTGAGCGCTGCCAGTTCATCGCGCTGCGAGCTGAAGCGCACGGCTTTGTTCAGATAGTCGGCGTCGTCGACAGCGATCCATTCGGGCAAGCCCGTCGTGTTCACGATGCTTTCGCCGACGTGCGACAGAAAGCGTTCGCCGCGGCGCGTCAGCACGGGCACGCCCATCCATAGCGCTTCGACGCTCGTCGTGCCGCCCGCATACGGGAACGGGTCGAGCGCGATGTCGACGCGCTGGTAGGCCGCGAGCAGTTCGGCGCGCGGCGACTGGCCTTCGAGCAGCAGACGCGCGCCGTCGATGCCGTGCACGGCGAACCGTTCGAGCGTGGCGCGCTGCGCGGCTGGATCGTCGAGCTGGCGCGTCTTCAACAGCAGACGCGACCCGGGCACGGCGTCGAGCACGCGCGACCACAACGCGATGACGGCATCGTTGAGCTTCACCAGATGGTTGAAGCAGCCGAACGTGATCGCGCCGTGTGCGCCGGCGGGCAGAGGACCGGCCTCGATATCGAAAGGCGGCGGCGTGAAGCACAGATAGCTGTGGGGCAGATGCCATGGCGCTTCGACGAATTGCGACGACTCGTCGGACGGCAACACGTGGCGATCCGCGATCACGTAGTCGATCGACGCGAGGCCCGTCGTCGCGAAGTAGCCTAGCCACGTCGCCTGAACGGGCGCGGGCTTCCGCGCGAACACGGGCAGGCGGTTGTGATTCGTGTGCCCGGACAGGTCGACGAGAATATCGACCGCGTCGTCGCGGATGCGGCGTGCGCAGGTTTCGTCGTCGAGCCGCGAGACGTCGTGCCACGCGTTGAAGTGCGGCATCAGGCGCTGCGATACCGCGTCGTCGCGCTGGCGCGTCGCGTAGGCGACGAGTTCGATGCGTTCCCGGTCGAGATGGCCGAGCACGCTTTCGAGGAAAAAGCCGACGGGATGCGAGTTCAGATCCCCGGATACGAAGCCGACGCGCAGGCGCTTTTTTATCTCGCTGGCGTGCGGCGGATGCCCGACCCGCAGCACCTTCGCCGACTGACGCTCGCCGAACGCCCGCGCTTCATCGAACTGCTCGCGCAAGCTCACATCGGGCCGCGTGTTCAGCAACAGCAGCAGATTGCTGTGCGCCTGCGCGAAGCCGGGATCAAGCGCGACAGCCTGCCGGTAGCTGGCCGTCGCCTGATCGAGCAAGCCCTGATCGCGCAGCACGTTGCCGAGGTTGTTGTGCAGTGGCGCGCGCCCCGGTTCCAGCGCGAGCGCGCGCCGGTACGCCTCGGCGGCGCGCGCGGCGCGGCCGTACTTTTCCAGGATGTTGCCGACGTTGTTGTGTGCGTTCGCGTCATTCGGATTCAGCGCGAGCGCCTTGATGTAACTGCCGAGCGCGTCTTCGTCGCTACCCAGATCCAGCAACGCGTTGCCGAGGTTGATCCAGGCTTGCGCGAACTCCGGCTTGAGCTCGACAGCGCGCGTGCAACTGCCGACCGCGGCCAGAGAATCCCCCGCCTGGCGCAGCGCATGGCCGAGGTTGCTGTGCGCTTCCGCGTAATCGGGTGCGAGCGACAGCGCCGCACGATATGCAGCAATCGCGCCCTGATGATTGCTTGCGCGTCCGCGCATGTTGCCGAGATTGTTCAGGTAGATCGCGTTCGGATGCAGCTGGATCGACTTTTCGATCAGGTCGATGCCGGCCGGCAGGTTGCCGACGTCGCACACGAGGACGCCGAGAAAATGCAGCGCGTCGGCATGCGCGCCGTCGTGCTGGAGAATCAGTTTGTAGCACTCGGCGGCCTCGGCCGTGCAGCCCGCCTGATGATGCGCGAATGCGGCTTGCAGCACGGCGGCGGCATCGAATGCGGGCGCAGCCGACGACGGCGCGTGCGCCGTCCCGTCCATCTGGACGTCGCCGCTTGAGCGGGATTCGTGGTCGGCAGGCGCTTGCATCGGGGATCCTGACGTGACGCGAAACGACGCGCTTACACGCCCATGTACTTCTGCATGTAGCGCTCGTAGCCGCCGCGCCACGCGGGGGTGCCGAACGATCCGCCGCTTTCGTGGACGACGCTCATCGGCCACGTTCCCATGCGCAGTCCGCGCGACTCTGCCTGGCGGCAGAAATCGAGGTCGTAGAAATGGAAGTCGAAGCGCTCGTCGAAGGTGAGGCCGCTGTCGATCAGGCGCTCGCTATCGGCGGCGAGCAGGAGGCCGTCGAGCAGCTTGCATTCGCGGCCGGGCGGCCCGTAGATCGACATGTTCGTGCACGGAAATCCGCTGCCGTGTCCGACGACACCGCTCAGATATTGAGCGTCGTCGCGTGTGAACGACGCGTCCCTGAAGTACCAGGACGGCTGGCCAGGCAAGCGGCGCGTGTTGCCCGCCAGACCGACGATGTCGAATTGCGTGACGGCGTCGCGAATGCGGTCCATCCAGTAGAAGTCGCACAGATGCAGGTCGTCGTGCAGGAAGACGAGGATCGCCGGGTCGTTGCGGGACTGTTCGATCGCGTAGTTGTAGATCGACGAAAGGCCGGCCCGGTTGTCGTCGAACAGCATCAACTGCGGCGGGCTCGCGTGACGGAACAGCGAAAGCGACCGGCCGAGCGCGGTCTTCTGCGGGAAATCGTCGTAAGAGGCGCGCGTGCCGCAAACCAGGCGAATGGGCTTCATGAAAGGAAAATCCAGGAAAAGACGAATGATCCAGCAACAGCGGGGCGCGCCCGCACGGGTGCATGCTGTCGTCACGCAGGAAGCTACGCCGCTGCCGCCCCGACACCAAACTTCGGATCACGCGACGCATGAACCTTGCCGCCATTCTGGTTGCTACAAGCCGCGCTTGATCGATGGATAAGGCCATGTAAACGGTCGCTATTCCCCGTACTGTTCAAACGGCCAAACCTCGACCAGCACGCGCGTTAGAAGCGGACTGACAGCTGGATTGACGGCGCCGGCGCGAAACCCAAGCGCGACATGGGCGCAAGCAAAAACGCAAATGCGCCCTCTGATCAGGTTTGCGAAGCCCGTGACACGCGGCCTTCACGTTGAGACCTGCGAATTAAGCGTCAAATAGTGGTCTGTTTCCCGGATTAAGGCGCGGCAACCAGCGGTAGTCTCGACGCATCGCTGACAGGCTGCGTCTACCGTGCTCGCGTACAGGCTACTCAACGGCCTGCAGCCGACCAAAGCCGTGACGCCCACAACAGACTGAATACGGGAGAGTTCGTTTTAATGGCAACGGTCAGTATCTTGATACCTGCGTACAAACCGCAATACCTCGTGCGGGCGATCATCAGCGCGCAGCATCAGACATTCACAGACATTGAGATTCTCGTGGGCGACGACACGCCCGACGGAAATCTGGAAGGAATCGTCAAAGGTGTGAGCGACGCTCGTCTCCACTACTTTCACCACGGCTTTCAGAAGGGCACGCGCAATATCCTTGCACTGTGGGAGCGCGCGAAAGGCAAATACATCAAGTTTCTCTTCGACGACGACATCCTCTTGCCGACCTCCGTTGAGACGCTGGTCGCCGGGCTGCGTGCCAACCCGGATTCGCTGCTGGCCTTTCACGAGCGGGTGTTCGTCGACGCCGACGACAAGGTGACGTCGGCCCCGCCGCGCCTGCTCGCTGATGGCCAGATCGCCCGCATTGAACGTGGCTTCCTGGTCCAAAACATGGTGGGCGGGATGAACAACTTCATCGGCGAGCCGAGCAATGTCATGCTCGATCGTGAGCGGTTCGATCCGGCGCGACTATTCGAATACCGGTCGCAGCGACTTGACTACCTTGGCGATGTGGCGACATATCTGAACGCGTCCGAGCAGGCGCCTATCGTCGCCGTCGGCGGATACTTCAGTGCGTTCAGGCGGCACGCCGAACAGGCCTCCAATCAGTTCAGCCCGCATATCAGCGCAGGACTGTACGAATGGGAACTGATCGCACGTAGTGAGGCCGCTGCTGGACATCTGAGCGGCGCCGCGCTTGAAGTTGTGAAACGTCAACTCGCGCAACTCTATACGCACTGGGCCGTTCCGTTGCCAGAGATTGCGCGCTTTGCCGCCAATCTCGACGAACTGGTCGAAAGCAATCCGCTCGAGTTGCTTGATTCGGTCCAGTTCCAGGCAGACCTCGCTCACGCGCGCAAGGCCTTGACCACGCGTATAGCAGCCCGCAGGAAGGCAGCCTCGGCCTCGCCAGCACAAAAATTCTGCGCGGTCTGCGAGACTCCGGTTGATGGCTGGATACCCCACCCCGAAGCAAATAGCAGCCGCGACTTCATGCAGCAGATGGGTGCGGTCGGCTCCACGCTCGAAAATCATCTATGCCCGCATTGCAACTGCAACGATCGCGAGCGGCATCTATGGCTGTATCTCGATCGGGCGCAGATCCTCAAAGGCATCGCCCAGAAGCGCATCCTGCACATTGCGCCCGAGGCCGGGATCGAGCGGCGCGTACGCGCGCTGGCGCCGCTCGAATATGTCGCTGGGGATCTTTCTCCACAAAAGCCCGACCACCGTGCGATCAACGTCGAGCGGATCGACTACCCCGACGGCTACTTCGATCTGATCGTCTGCAATCATGTGCTGGAGCACGTCGACAGGCCGGATACAGCGCTCGCCGAATTCACCCGATGCCTCGCACCAGGCGGCCATCTTGTCGCGCAAACGCCCTATTCGCCGTTACTCAAGCACACGTTTGAGCTCAATGTTTTCCCGTCCAAGCCTTTTGCCACGCGGTACTTCGGGCAAGGTGATCACGTGCGCCTTTTCGGCAGCGATCTTCTCAGCCGCATTCGCGCAGCAGGATTGAACGGCGACCTGTATCCCCACACGACGGTGCTTGGCGATATCGACCCGAACGCCTGGGGCTGCAATGAACGCGAGCCTTTCTTCCTCTTCGCAAAGGGGCCCGCACCGGCATTCCTGAACTGAGCCGGGTGGTTGGACTTGCAGGGACGCCAACGCATGCCCGCCCTCTTTTCGCCGAATTGACACGTGTTCGCCCCGCTAATTCACCGACTGTCTCTTACGCGTCGGTGACAAACTTGAAATAGCCCGCCTTCGACCCTGATTGAAGGCGAAGTTTCCTGCTCCGAGGCGCGAGCACGGACGAAATCGACTCAAGAGGCGGATCCCTTTCATGACCACCGATACCTTGTTTGCCCATCCTCACGCGGTGGAAGCCCCGGCACAGCCAGACGCTCGGGCGCTTGCCAGCCACGCCTCGCATAGCGTGTCCGGACTCGGCGCGCCCGGCAGCCCGATCCCCGTCACGCAGCCCTTCCTGCCGCCGCTCGACGAATTTCAGCCGTACCTCGAGGAAATCTGGGAGCGCAAATGGGTAACGAATAACGGCGTCTTCCATCGGGAACTCGAAAAGCAACTGTGCGAGTACCTCGGCATCGAACACCTCTCCCTGTTCTCCAACGGCACGCTGGCGCTCATTACCGCGTTGCAGTCGATGAAGATCACAGGCGAAGTGATTACGACACCGTTCAGCTTCGTGGCTACGACTCATGCGCTGCACTGGAATGGCATCAAACCGGTATTTGCAGACATCGACCCCGTCACCATGAACCTCGATCCGGAAAGGATCGAAGCGGCCATCACGCCGCAGACCACCGCAATCTTGCCGGTCCATGTGTACGCAAATCCGTGCGATGTGGAGCGTATCGAAACGATCGCAGATACCTATGGCCTGCGTGTCATCTACGACGCAGCCCACGCCTTTGGCGTTCGCATTCGCGATCGCTCGATTCTCGAATACGGCGACATGTCGGTGCTGAGCTTTCACGGCACAAAAGTGTTCAACACGTTCGAGGGTGGTGCAATTATCTGCCGGGACGAGAGGACCAAGCGTCGCATCGACAATCTTAAGAATTTCGGCTTCGTCGACGAAACGACCGTGGTGGCGCCTGGCATCAACGGAAAGATGAACGAGGTACAGGCCGCATTCGGCCTCCTGCAATTGAAGTACATGGATCGCGTGCTTGCACAACGCGCGCTCATTGACGAGCGTTACCGCCGGGCATTTCGCAACGTGCCCGGCCTTGCCATGCATGAGGTGCCCGAATACTGCACTAAGAATTACTCATATTTCCCGCTGCTTGTCCGGCCCGAGTTTCCACTCGACCGCGACGAACTGTACGGTGAGTTGAGGACGCACCGGATCGCCGCCCGCCGCTATTTTTATCCTCTTATCAGCGAGTTCCCGATGTACCGAGGTCTGCCTTCCTCCGGGGCGCACAACCTGCCGGTTTCTACGGAGCTGTCGCGCCAGGTGCTGTGCCTGCCCATCTTCCCGGCGCTCGAGCAAAGCGAACAGGATCGGATCATCGACGTGATCCTTGCGTGCGCGCACCATAATCGTCGAGCGAGCTGAACGGATGTTTGGCAGTGACGAAGTCGGCGCCTGCCCGACGACCATTCGAACCTCAGAGGCAGGACCATGAATCGCGACGCAATCGGCGGATACCTTGAACTGGAATTGCCGCCTGGCAACGGCGAACGCTACCCCGGTGCGCAGCGCTTCCAGTCCGCCCGCGCCGCGCTTCTGGCGTTGCTCGCGGCGCACCCGCCTCAACGTATCTGGATGCCGTGGTACAACTGCGAAACGATGCTCGAACCGCCGGCAATGGCGGGCATCCCGGTTCATCGATACCAGATCGACGAGCACTTCGAAATCGCCGAAGACATCGTCCTTGGCGAAAATGACTGGCTGCTTTACGTCAACTATTTCGGCGTATGCGACGCCCAGGTCGAACGGGTTCTCTCACAATTTCCGCCCACGCAGGTCGTGATCGATAATTCGCAGGCTTTCTTTTCTCCTCCGACTGCCTGCCTCGCAACTTTGTATTCCCCACGCAAGTTTTTCGGCATTCCAGACGGCGGCTATCTGATAACCGATCTGCCCATTCCGGAACCCGAAGAGCAGGACGGCAGTTCGATCGAGCGTTTGCAGCCACTGCTGATCCGTATCGATAAAGGACCCGAAGCGGGCTATGAAGGCATTCGGATGGCCCGCGCCACGTTGCGAGGTCAGCGTCCGAAGCGCATGTCCACGCTCACGCAACGCCTGCTCGCCCATATCGACTATGCCGCCGCGTTCGAGCGCCGCAAGCAGAATTTCGCGCGCTATCACCGGCTGCTTGGCAACGCGAATGCACTTACATCGCTCGACGCGCGAGCGCGGGCGCCGCTCTGTTACCCCTTTTGGAATCATCGGACGGATCTGCACGCCGCCTTGTCGGAGCAGCGTATCTTCGTCGCGAAATATTGGCCCAACACGCGCGGCCGCAGCGGCACGCCAAATGACCTCGAGTTCCGGCTATCAACCGAATGCCTCGCGCTGCCGTGCGATCAGCGTTATGGAGAAAGCGAAATCGATCTGGTGATAGCCGCGCTGCGCGAAGCTGCCGCATAACGCTATTGCGGGCTATTGCGGGCTATTGCGGGCTATTGCGGGCTGTTGGGGGGAGCAGCGTCGCGCCGGCACGCAATGCATCGACGACCGTCTGTGGAGAGTTCCACATCAGGACGTCGAGAATCGAAAGACCGGGTTCGAACTGGTACGTGCCAGTGTCATACGTAAAGTGCTCGAAGGACAGAAACTCCAGCGAGATATTGCGTGACGCAAAGTCATCCGGGTCGAACAAGGCCTGTCCCCCGACGGGATTCACATACCCGCTCGCCCCTAGCGTCGAGCATATGGCGGGCGCCCATCCGCCCGGCGGAAGCTTCTCCGGCAAGCGCAAGTCGAGTTCGGAGCAAATCCGGTAGTTGAAAGGCAGTCCCAGGTAGTCACAGACGACACGCAACCCACGCACGTTCAGATGCGTCAATTGGTCAATCGTGTCATCCGCCATCGCGGCCTTCACCAACTCATCAACAGCGCGATAGTACGGCGCCTTCTGCCGGTAGTGACTGAGCTTGCCGAGCACGCTGCGGCGTGTGTCCGCCAGATTGAGTACGCGTGCCTCGCTAGTTTTGATCGAGATCGTCGAATTCGACAACGGCACGCTGACGTAATTCCAGCCCTCCTTCGGATGCAAGACCCGATTGCGATTCATCCAGGTCTTGGGCGTGTACTGCGTGATGTCGAATACCACCCACGCATCCGTGCAGGCAATCAGTGCAAAATGCCCCAGGTACGGAAAGAAATACGGCTGCATGATGCCGAGCTTCACATCAGGCTCCGAGTATTGCTGCAATGCGCGCGGAGTGACATTGCGCCGTTCGTATCACCGTGGCGATACGCTCGACCACCGCTTCATCTGCCTGCGCGCCCGTTGGCAACTGCAGGATCGAGTCACACCAATACCCGGTATTCGGCAGCACAACGCTGGCCGCGCCGCGCTGCGCGCCGAGGCCCCGGTCACCAGCGGCTTCAATATTCTCCGCGCGAAGTACCTCAATCAGCGCATTGCGGGACAGGCCGAACGCGCTCGCGTCCATCTCGTACACAACATTCTGGAAATTGCTCGCGCTGACCTGCTCCGGTTTTCTCAGTCGCAGGCCCGGCACGTCGCGCAACAACGCTTCATATGCATTGAACACGCGACGGTTGCGCGCGATGAGTTCCGGCAGATCATCCAGATTCATCAGTGCAATCGCGGCTTGGGCTTCCGACAGCCGCCCGTTGCCGGTCTTGCCGACCGGTACCGGGCGTCCCATTCCGTAGTTGCTGCGGATATTGCGAATATGGGCCGCCAGGTCGTCGTCGTCGGTGCAGATCACCGCGCCTTCCGTCGAGCCAAGAATCTGGCTTGAATGAAAGGAGATCACTTCGAGCCGGCCAAAGCCGCCAAGCGGCTTGCCCGAGATCTCACACCCAAACCCCTGTGCAGAGTCGAAATAGAGTGCAACGCCATGCCGCGCGGCGAGAGCCTGCAGAGCTTCGACATCGGTGGCGTCGCCCCACAGGTTGACGCCCAGAATGCCGCTGATGCCGTCTCTCAACAACGGCTCGACAGTCTCCGGACTCAGATGCCCGGTTTCGCGCGACACATCGCAGAACTCAACCTCGACGTCGGCCCAGGCGAGCGACTGTGCGGTGTTCACAAAGCTGAAGGCCGGCACGATGACCTTACCCTTCAACCCGAGTGCCTGGGCGGCGAGCGCGAGACCGATCGTGGCGTTGGTCAAGCACATCGCATGGCGTACCTGCAGGCGCTCCGCGAGGCGAGCCTCGAGCACCTGGGCAAGCGGACCGTGATTCGTGTAGTACTGCCGCGCGAAGATATCCCGAAATGCAGCTTCGTAGCGATCCCAGGACGGGAAATTGTGCTGACCCAACGCGAGACGCTGCGGAAGCGCCGGGACCCCGCCCAGAACCGCGAGGTTGCCAGTGGTGAAAGTGCTTGTGCTCATGTCGGGTAGCGCTCGTTGATTTGCACGGCATGCTTGTGAATGAATCCCAGCAGCGCGACGATCTGCGCGATGTCGGCTTCGTCGACGAAGTGACCGCACGGCAGCATCAGGAAGCGCTCTGCCAATTGCTCGGTCGCCCGCAAATCGCCCGCGACGGTCGGGTAATCGACGCGTTTCTGGTGCAGCGCCGGGAAATAGTACGGACGCGAGAGCATGTGCTCGGCGTGCAGGATCGCGAGTACGCGCTCTCTCTTCACGGGCCAGCCGTCTTTCAGTTCCACGACGATGTTCTTGTAGCCGCAGCGTTCGCTCTCGTCGAACGGCACCAAACGCATATCAGGCACCGCTGGAATGAGTCGCTGGTAGGCGCGATAGCGGTCGCGATTGCGAAGGACCTGCGCCTCTACGTCGTCGATCGCGGCCAGCGCCATCGCGGCGTGCATCTCATTCTGTTTGGCGTCGATGCCTATATCGTCGAGCGAACCATCGTCCCGGATGCCGAAGTGACGCATGTCGCGCAATCGCGCCGCGAGCGCATGGTCGTTAGTCGTTACATAGCCGCCTTCGAACGCGTTGAATAGCTTGCTGGACTGCATTGAAAAGCACTCGGCCCGTCCGCAGGAGCCAACCTTGCGGCCCCGGTAGGTTTCGTAGACCGACTCGACGGCATCGAACAGGAGCGGAATGCCCGTCTGCACAGAGAGTCGCTCGAGACCGTCGACGTCACAGCAATTGACGATGGGGTGGACCCCTAGAATCAGTGCGGTGTTCTCGTTGATGCAGGGCGCCGCCGTCTCGGCGGTAATCGCGAGCGTGACAGGGTCGACTTCGCAAAAGTGTGGGACCAGACCGGCCCACGCCACAATGTCAGCGAGCCGCCGGTACGTCAGCGATGGCATTACAACTTCATTCTTGCCCGGCAGGGCCAGGCACTTCATCGATAGCACCAACCCCCAGAAGCCCCCGGCGAACGAGACGCAATGCTCCACCTGATGGAATTCGGCAAGCCGACGTTCCAGCATGTGCTCGACGCGCCCATGGTCTGTATATTGGCGCGCATCATGAAACAGCTTCGAATACAAAAGGAACTGCTCGACATCGGGCTGCACCAGATTCGAGATCGAGCGGATCGTATCGAAAAGCGGCGCGCCGCCGAAGATTGCGAGATCAGCAGGCTGAGTCTTGCCGAACATGAATTGGTTACCCCAAAATCCGGTTAGCGTGCACGTTCAAGCACGGCGTTGTAGCGGTAATGCGCCTGATAGAAATCCTCGGGCATCAGTTCGATACGTGTGCGCCAGCCGCTTCGGGCGGCGAGCGCTTCAAGTTGCGCGGGCGAGCGCCACTTGCCAATCTGCGACGCTGGATCGTCGAGTTCTCGGCTGAAATCCTTGCCGTCTGGGAAGAACAGATGCGCGCGGTCGCGATCCGGCAAATTGCCGAGAAAGACAGTCGTGATGCCCGTGAAGCGGTTCGACAGTCCAGTCAGTAACGCTTCCGCCTGGTCATCGCTCAAATAGGACAGCATTGCGTAGCACAGCGCCTTGGTAAAGCGCGCGGGGAGACTTTCAGCGCTGAGATACGCCATCGCGTCGCCTGCGACGAAAGCAAAGCCAGCCCGCTGAAACTTGCGCTGCGCCACCGAAATCAGATAGTCCGAAAAATCCACGCCGACAAATTCGCTGCACCCGTCAAACAGGAACTGCGAAAGCGCACCGTTGCCGCAACCCAGTTCCAACAGTCGGTCTTCGCCTGTCAGAGCGAGTCCGGAGCGAATCGAATCGACGATCATCTGGATCTGGTCGTCTGATACCGGCTTTCCGTAAACCGTGCGCCGCACTTGTCCCCAAAGGTCGTCGGGAGGCAGGGTCTTCGGATACTCCTTGTAGTCGGATTTCGGGTATTCCATTCGTGCAAGCCATTCAGGAAGGAGTATTACGCGAGTTAGTGCCGAACGATCGATGCGTATCGAATGGCGCTCGCAGCACAAACTCACTGCTGAGCGCCGCAAACACAGATCGCCGCGCCGGAATTTCAATGGTCTCAAGCATAGCGGCGATCGCCGGGCGGCAATCAGGTGAAAAGAATCGGGTTTCGGTGCCATTTCGGCACGAACGCTTGTTGCATGGCGCACTGCCGGAGGCATCGCGCTAAAACCTTTACCGGCGGTTCTACACGCGGCATGAACTACGCGATGCAAGCACGCTCGGTAGATCGCGCGAACGGAAAGCAGAGATAGAGGGCTTGGGGGGAATGGATGAAGCGACGGATCAATTGCTGATCACGTCCCCACAGATATGGCGCGCCCGGCTGGGATCGAACCAGCAACCCCTGCCTTCGGAGGGCAGTACTCTATCCATTGAGCTACGGGCGCATTCGGCAAAAAGCGCTGCAAAATCACGCAGTTGATGCGAGTTATGGCGCTAAAGCGAGACCGAGAGCATACCCGGTTTCGGACGGCCCGTCCACCGGAGCGGGCGTGCGCAGGGCCTAAAGCGCCGCCGAACGGCTCATGACAGCCCGCCGGCCCCAGCCAGCCACGCATTAAACGCCGCCCAATCGCTCAAAGTGTTCGCGTAAACGCCTACTGAAGACCTCCCGGGCCCGCTCGCCGACGCCGAAACCTTCCGTCTATAATCGTCCGTGGCTGATCAAGAACAAAGTTGTTGCCGTCGCGCTGTACCGCTCACAATACCCACGGGAGACGAGACAAGCATGAGCGAAGCACCACACGGAGCCCCGATCAAAACCCCCGGACAGCTGATCGCCGCAGTCATCGCTGGTTTTGCTGTCCCCATCGTCATCATCGTCCTGCTCGCTTATTACGTCGACAACTCGACCCGCACGGGCGCGGGCACCGACGGTCTGTCCGACGCCGCAGTCGACGCGCGCACCGCGCCCCTCGCCAAAGTCGACATCCGCGACGCCAACGCGCCACGCGTCTACAAGACGGGCGAGGAAGTCTACAAAGCCGTGTGTTCCGCGTGTCACGCGGCGGGCGCGGCGGGCGCGCCGAAATTCACCAACACGGCCGACTGGGCGCCGCGCATCGCCGAAGGTTTCGACACGCTCTGGCACAACGCGCTAGTGGGCAAGGGCGCGATGCCCGCGCGCGGCGGCACGAGCCCTGACGACTACAGCGACTACGAAATCGGCCTCGCCGTCGCGTACATGGCGAACAACGCGGGCGCGAAGTTCGCAGATCCGCCGAAGCCTGTGCCGGGCCAGCCAGCCGCAGGTCCGGCGGGCGCTTCGGGTGCAGCAGCGGCTTCCGGCGCCGAAGCGGCATCAGGCGCAGCCGCAGCAGGCGCGTCCGATGCAGCAGGCACGCAGGCCGCCGCCGCGATGGCCGCCATGGCCAATGTTCCGCAGAACGCGGCGCCCGCATCGGGCGCGACGCAGAGCGCGGACGCATCGCAGGCGGGCAAGGCGCTGTATCAGCAGGTCTGCCAGGCCTGTCACGCGGCGGGCGTGCTGAACGCGCCGAAGTTCGGCGACAAGGAAGCCTGGGCGCCGCGCCTGAAGGAGCCGATGGAAACCGTCTACAACTACGCGCTGCACGGCAAGGGCGCGATGCCCCCGAAAGGCGGATCGAGCGCGTCGGACGCCGACGTGAAGGCCGCCGTCGATTACATGGTCAACGCGTCGAAATAAGCAGCGCGCATCCATCGTTCAACGCGCAAACAAAAAATCCCCGCCTTGAGCGGGGATTTTTTATGCCTTCAGCATGAACACACAGCGCGCGTTCGCGCCAGTCAGGCCTTCTGCAACAGCGCCTTGAGACTCGCCAGGCGATCCTTCGGCGACATCGGCGCTTCTTCCGGTGTCGGCGGCGGCGCTTCGTCGAGACCCATCTCGGGGATAAACCGCGACGGCTCGCACACCACCGTCTCACGCGCCCGCTTGCGCTTCTTGCACCAGTTCAGATGCAAGCTGCGCTGCGCACGCGTGATCGCGACATACATCAGCCGCCGCTCTTCCTCGATGCGCTCGTCGTCGATCGGGCCGTCGTCTTCCGTGCCGCCGCGATGCGGCATGATGCCCTCCTCGACGCCAACCAGAAATACATGCGGATATTCCAGCCCCTTCGACGCATGCACCGTCGACAACCGCACCGCATCGGGGTCTTCGTCCTTGCCTTCGAGCATCGACATCAACGCAACCGTCTGAATCAGTCCGAGCAGATTCTTGCCAGTGTCGGCCAGACCATCGGCGTTGTCGTAGCCGGTCTGCTCCGCGCCCGCTGCCGGCTCAGGCTTCGTGCCCTTGCGCTTCAGCCACTCCAGGAACTCCAGCACGTTTTGCCATTTCGACTGAGCCTGGCGCTCGTCGAATGCGTCGTACAGATAGGCTTCGTAGTGGATCGCTTCCATCATGTCGTCGAGCACGGACGTCGCCGCATCCTTGTCGGCCCGGTCTCGCAGACGCTGCATGAAATCGCAGAACACGCGCAACGGCTCGACCTGGCGCGCCGACAATCGCGCCTCGATGCCGCCCATGTAGACGGCCTCGAACAGCGACACCTTTGCCTGCCCCGCGAACGCGCCGAGCGCTTCGAGCGTGGTATTGCCGACGCCCCGGCGCGGCGTCGTGATCGCGCGGATGAACGCGGGATCGTCGTCGGCATTGGCGATCAGGCGCAGGTACGCGCAAATGTCCTTGATCTCGGCCTTGTCGAAGAACGACTGGCCACCCGACAGCACATACGGAATCCGCTCGCGGCGCAACACCTGTTCGAAGATGCGCGCCTGGAAGTTGCCGCGATAGAGGATCGCGTAATCGCGAAACTGCGCGCGTCGCTCGAACTTGTGCGCCGACAGCCGGAACACGACCGACTCCGCTTCATGCTCCTCGTCGTTGCACCCGGTGACGGTGATCGAGTCGCCCATGCCGTGTTCGGACCACAGCTTCTTCTCGAACAACTTCGGATTGTTCGCGATCACGTTGTTCGCGGCCGTGAGGATGCGGACCGTCGAGCGGTAGTTCTGCTCGAGCTTGATGACGTGCAGCTTCGGAAAATCCTTGCCGAGCTGCGCGAGGTTTTCGAGCGTCGCGCCGCGCCAACCGTAGATGGCCTGATCGTCGTCGCCGACGGCCGTGAACGCGGCGCGCGGCCCGGCCAGCAATTTCACCAGCTCGTACTGACACGCGTTGGTGTCCTGATACTCGTCGATCAGCAGATAGCGCAGCTTGTTCTGCCAGCGGTCGCGCACCTGCTCGTTGTTCTTGAACAGCTCGGCGGGCAGGCGGATCAGATCGTCGAAATCGACGGCCTGATAGGCGTGCAGCGTCGCGACGTAGTTGCGATAGACGATCGCCGCCTGATGCTCGTCTTCATTCGAGGCGATCGCCATTGCTTCGTCCGGCATGATGAGGCCGTTCTTCCACAGCGAGATGATCGTCTGGATCTTGCGGATGAAGCCCTTGTCCGTCGAGCCAACCTGCTCCTGGATCATGCCGAAGCAGTCGTCGGAATCCATGATCGAGAACTGCGGCTTCAGGCCGACGTGCTCCGCCTCCTGACGCAGAATCTGCACGCCGAGCGAATGAAACGTGGACACCGTCAGCTGGTTGACGGGCACCTTGCGGCCTTCCTTGCCGGGCGTCGTGAGCGTCTTGCCTTCGAGCAGCTTGCTCACGCGCTCGCGCATTTCCGCAGCGGCCTTGTTCGTGAAGGTGACGGCGGCGATATGGCGCGGCTCGAAGCCCTTGTTTTCGATCAGATGCGCGATCTTCTGCGTGATCACGCGCGTCTTGCCGCTGCCCGCGCCCGCGAGCACGAGACACGGACCGTCGAGATAGCGCACCGCTTCGCTTTGGGCGGAATTCAGGCCTGCGGACATCGTGTGTGGATGAGTAAGGGATTGAGGGCGCTTCGTTACGAACGGCCCGAGAACATCCAGCGCGACGGCGCTTGCGACGCGTCGGATCAGGTGGCCGCGCGGCGCGCCGCCAACCCGCCGCCGATGCGCCACGCAATTGATTCCATGCGCTTTTTGCCGTTCGCGTGAGAACCGCGATGTTAACACGAATGCCCTTTCCGATGCCTCGGCTTATACCTTTCGGACGGCATCCTCCCGGCGCGCGCCGCCCGATGCGCCACGATGCGCTGCGCAGCTATGCCAAAATTGCGACGTTGTGCGCCGCCCCCGCGGCGCGCCGGTTTTGCAGGGAACACGCATGTCTTCATCGCTGAGAATTGGCTTGATGGGCTACGGCTTTGCCGGCGCCACATTTCACGCGCCGGTGATCGAACACTGCTCGCGGGCGAGCGTCGCCGCGATCGCCACGGGCCAGCCGGACAAGGCGCGCGCCGATTATCCGAACGCAACGATCGTCGCCGATATCGACGCGCTGCTCGCGCTGCCGGACATCGAATGCGTCGTCATCGCGACACCGAACGACACGCACTTCGACCTTGCGCGCCGCACGCTCGAAGCGGGCAAGCATGTCGTCGTCGACAAACCCGTCACGCTCTCCGCCGCCGATGCCCGCACGCTCGCGGATCTCGCGCAAAGCAAGGGGCTGGTATTCGCGCCGTTCCACAACCGTCGCTGGGACGGCGACTTCATGACCGTGCGCGAACTGATCGCGAGCGGCGAACTCGGCCGCATCACGCATTTCGAATCGCACTTCGACCGCTTTCGACCGGGCATCCGGCAACGCTGGCGCGAAGAAGCATCGCGTGGCGGCGGCCTGCTGTTCGATCTCGGCCCGCACCTGATCGACCAGGCGTTGACGCTGTTCGGCGCGCCCGAAACGGTCTATGCAACGGTGAAGGCGTATCGCGACAACGCGAGCGCGCCGGACTACGTGCATCTGCTGCTTGGCTACGCGAATCACGAGGTGGTGCTGCACGCTAGCGCGCTGACGGCGATCGTCGCGCCGCGTTATACGATCCACGGCACGCGCGGCAGTTATGTGAAATACGGACTGGACACGCAGGAAGATCAGCTGAAGGCGGGCTTGCGTCCGGGCGACGCCGGTTTCGGCGGCGGCAATGACGCTGGCACGTTGCGCGTGCTCGAAGGCGAACAGGAAGTGCAGCGCGAACTGCCGACGCGCGACGGCGCGTACGTCGAGTTCTACCGCGCGCTGGCGGCGTCGATTCGTGATGGCGCGCCGTTCCCGGTCAGCGCGGCTGACGCGGTGGACGTGATGGCCATCATCGAACTGGCGGATCGCAGTGAGAAGGAAGGGGCGAGGCTGGCGTTCAGGCGCGAGGCGTAGCAGTCGGGGGGCGGCGATTTCGCTGCCACCCGTCAGGTATGGGCCTTCGTGGCCCTCCCGCATCCATGTGGATCAAACAGAAAGAAAGGAAGGAATATGCAGCATATCGTCCGCGCGCTGGGCTGTTTCGCGTTGGTTTCGTCGCTCGCCGCGTGCGTGGTCTCCCCGTCGCAGCAGCTCGCCGAGCCGTCTCGCGCGCCGAATCCACATGAAATGGCCGTGCATCGCCTCGAACAGGTCGACGGCCGCATCGACAACATGGGCCGCAGCATCGATGCGCGCGTGAATCAGGGTCACTTTCCGCCGCCCGACGGCGCCGCGCTGCACCGCCGGCTCGACACGATCCGCCACGAAGCGCACGACATGGCCGGACAGCACGGCGGCGGCCTCACGGGCGACGAGCAGCGCGTGCTGAATCAGGAACTGGACACGGCGTCGGCGGCCATCAACCGCTGATCGCACTTCGGCGCGAGCGGGATCAGGGCCCCGTTATCGTGGCCACGACGCGCTCGCGCAACTGAGACCACACGGTCATGTACTCGGCGCGTCCGCTTCCGACGGCAGCGCGCTTGAGTGCATCCAGCATCACGAGTTCCTGCGCGACCTTTCCTGAACCCGGATACACCAGCGGCAGTTGTAGGGGATTGAACGATGCCACCTGCCAGTGCTTCTCGGTTGCGAGCAACAACGATACGAGCCGCTCTATCAGGAACGTTTTCACGGGCGTATCGCCCATTGCGTGGCGGCCCGACGCGTTGAGCGCCTTGCCGAGCGGTGTACTGTTCGATTCCGCGATCCCGAACACGATCTCCGCCTGGCCCAGCCAGTGCCGCCAGAAGCGCGGCTTCGCGACGAAGTAGTTGCAATACACGCTGTTCGACGAATCCATGATGAGCGTGCTCAGTTCGATGCCCGGCTTTAACAGTCGCACGATTTCATCGAACGGCCCCCATGCGTTCGGATGTCCCTGCGCGCCCTGTAGAAAGACGTTCGTAAACAATGCACCCGCATCGAAGAAGGGTGAGAACGACACGATATCCGTCGATTCCGGTACCGTGGCAAGAAACGCATGAACGTCGCTTGCTTCGAGATTCGTCTTGACGGCGAACTTGGGCGACAGGAAACCGTAGAATGCCGTGTCGTCCAGCGTCTGCTCTTGCAGAAAGCGGCGGATTGGCCAGTACTCGCGCCAGTCGGGCCGCTGTCCGACGTTGTCGAGCGGAATGAAACCTTCGTCCAGGCCGCTGCGCGTCTGATCCGAATAGTAGATCTGGTAAATGTGCGCCTTGGTCATCGATTGGATGGTGATGGGTGGACACGAGTGGCCGCATGCAGCCGTTTTGCAAGTATCCGGGGCAATCCGGCAAGCCAATTACTCGATCAGCCGGTAGATCCGGCACCAGTTCGGTCGATCGCGCCCCATGTCAGACCGCAACGCGCAGCCCGGGTTTTTTTGACTGTGCGAGGGGTTGCGCCGCCCGCCGAGCCGCCTTCCCAAAAGGTCCCTCGCCCCGATTTGACATCCCTCCGGCCCTCGCGTACATTCGCCGCACGCGTCGGGAGAGCGCGCCGTCCGCTGTCGTTTTCAGAACGCCCAGCAGCCAGCGCCGCCGAAGGGGCACACCCGCAAACTCTCAGGCAAAAGGACCGACCGCGTCGAAAAACCCGCTCGTCATCCGGTCATCACGACCTCATTCGAATGAGCGCCCGTTTTTCGCACTCTGGAGAGCGGCAGTAGCGCCCGTGCACTAACCCGCACGCGCAGGCTGCCCACCGAAGGGGCGCGCGCCAGCCCATCAGCACTCGCTGACGGCAGCGCAATCTCTCAGGTATCGAGGACAGAGGGGGCATGCAGTTATCGCTCGTTGGCCCGAGATGGGATCAGGCCGCGAGGGGTTTCGCCGCATGGCCTTTCCTGTTTAGCGACGCCCCGAGGCCCCGATGACCGAACTCAAACACACCCCGCTCCACGCCACGCACCGTGCGCTCAATGCCCGCATGGTCGATTTCGGCGGGTGGGACATGCCCGTCAACTACGGCTCGCAGATCGAAGAACATCGCGCCGTGCGCACCGACGCCGGCATGTTCGACGTATCCCACATGTGCGTCGTCGATTTCACGGGCGAGCGTGTGCGCGCGTTCTTCGAGCACGCGCTGGCGAACAACGTCGGCAAGCTGCAAACCCCGGGCAAGGCGCTCTACTCCTGTCTGCTCAACCCCGAAGGCGGCGTGATCGACGATCTGATCGTCTATTACTTCGGCGAAGATCATTTCCGCGTCGTCGTGAATGCCGGTACGGCCGAGAAAGACGTCGCGTGGTTCAACAAGCTCAATGACGAACAAGGCTTCGGCCTGACCATCAAGCCGCGCCGCGACTACGCAATCGTCGCCGTGCAAGGCCCGAATGCGCGCGAAAAAGTCTGGGCGACCGTGCCCCACGCGCGCGCCGCCAGCGAAGCCCTCAAGCCGTTCAACGCCGCGCGCGTCACCGATACGCCGTTTGGCGAACTTACCGTCGCGCGCACCGGCTACACGGGCGAAGACGGTTTCGAAATCATCGTTCCCGCCGATCACGTCGAAGCGCTGTGGAACGCGCTGCAGGCACAGGGCGTGCGCCCGGCCGGTCTCGGCGCGCGCGACACGCTGCGCCTCGAAGCCGGCATGAACCTGTACGGCCAGGACATGGACGACAACGTGTCACCCCTCGACGCCGGCCTCGCATGGACGGTCGACCTGTCCGCGCCGCGCGATTTCATCGGCCGCGCGAAGCTCGAAGCGGACGGTTCGAAGTCGTCGTTTGTCGGCCTGATCCTGCACAAGGACAACGGCAAGGCAGCGGGCGTGCTGCGCGCGCATCAGAAGGTCGTCACGCCTCAAGGCGACGGCGAAATCACCAGCGGCACGTTCTCGCCGACCATGCAGGAATCGATTGCGTTTGCGCGCGTGCCGAAGGGCGTGCAGCCGGGCGATGTCGTCCACGTTCAGATCCGTGACAAGGCACTTCCCGCCAGCGTGGTTAAACTGCCATTCGTGCGCAACGGCAAAGTGCTCGTCGGCTGATCGGTCACACGATGAGCGTCACGAGACAGACACCGGACAGACACGAAAACGTCGCGTGCGTCCCACCATTTAAATCAACCGAATTACCGCATAGGAGCATCCGATGAGCATCCCGGCCGATCTGAAATACACCGAATCGCACGAATGGGTCCGCACCGAGGCGGACGGCACGCTGACGGTCGGCATCACCGACCACGCGCAGGAAGCACTCGGCGACATCGTCTTCTTCGAAGTGCAGCAGCTGGGCCAGACCGTCTCGGCAGGCGATACCGTCGCCGTCATCGAATCGGTGAAGGCCGCCTCCGATATCTACGCACCGGTTTCGGGCGAGATCATCGAGGCGAACCAGAACGTCGCCGATACGCCCGACGCCGTGAACAGCGCGCCGTACGACAACTGGCTGTTCAAGATCAAGCCGGCAGCGGGCGCGTCGGAAGACCGTCTGATGGACGCCGCCGCGTACGGCAAGTCGATCGGCGAATAAGCCACTTACTCACGACCGGCGCGGCGTTCGCAATGACAGACGCAAGCCGCGCCAGCAGGAACATTCCATGAAGCTCGAACACCCGGATCGTCTGATGAACCGCACTCCTCTCTCGCTCGCCGCGCTCGAAGTGCATGACGCCTTCGCCGAACGGCACATCGGCCCGGACACGGCCGATCAGCAGTCGATGCTCGAAGCCCTCGGCTTTGCATCGCGCGCCGCGTTGATGGACGCGGTGATTCCGAAGGCGATTCGCCGCCAGGACGCGCTGCCGCTCGGCCCCTTCGCCCAGCCGAAGAGCGAAGCCGAAGCGCTCGCCGCGCTGCGCGAACTCGCGGACAAGAACCAGGTGTTCCGCTCGTATATCGGCCAGGGCTACTACAACGCGCACACGCCTGCCGTCATCCTGCGCAACGTGCTCGAGAATCCGGCGTGGTACACGGCCTACACGCCGTATCAGCCGGAAATCTCGCAGGGCCGTCTCGAAGCGCTGCTGAACTATCAGCAGATGATCGTCGACCTGACGGGCCTCGCAATTTCGAACGCGTCGTTGCTCGACGAATCGACGGCCGCCGCCGAAGCGATGACGCTGCTGCAACGCGTGGGCAAGCCCAAGTCGAACATTTTCTATGTGGCAGACGACGTGCTGCCGCAAACCATCGAAGTCGTGAAGACGCGCGCGAAGCCCGTCGGCATCGAAGTGAAGGTCGGCCCGGCTGCCGATGCGGCGGGCTCGAATGCGTTCGGCGTGCTGCTGCAATATCCGGGCGTGAACGGCGATGTGCACGACTACCGCGCGCTCGCTGAAGCGATCCACGCAGCGGGCGGCCATGTCGTCGCCGCCGCCGACCTGCTCGCGCTGACCATGTTGACGCCGCCGGGCGAATGGGGCGCGGACGTGGCCGTCGGCAACTCGCAGCGCTTTGGCGTGCCGGTTGGCTTCGGCGGCCCGCACGCGGCGTATCTCGCCGTGCGCGACGAATTTAAACGTCAGATGCCGGGCCGTCTGGTCGGCGTCACCGTCGATGCACAAGGCAATCCCGCGCTGCGTCTCGCGCTGCAAACGCGCGAACAGCACATCCGCCGCGAAAAGGCGACGTCGAATGTCTGCACGGCGCAGGCGCTGCTCGCGATCATGGCCAGCATGTACGCGGTCTATCACGGCCCACGTGGACTGAAGATGATCGCCCAACGCGTGAACCGCATCGCCGCGCTGCTCGCGGAAGGCGCGAAGCAACTCGGCTATACGCTCGTCAACGAATCGTTCTTCGACACGCTCACCTTCGAAACGGGCGCGCGCACGCAAGCACTGCACGACGCCGCGACGGCGAAGGGCATCAACCTGCGCCACGTGAGCGACACGCGCGTCGGTCTGTCGCTCGACGAAACGACCACGCGCGCCGATCTCGCCGATCTGCTCGCCGCGTTCGCGCAAGCTGCATTCGTCGAAGCCGTGCCGCAAATCGACGAACTCGATGCAAAGCTCGGCGCGTCGAACACCTTCCCGGCAGCGCTCGAACGCGAAAGCGCGTATCTGACGCACCACGTGTTCAACCGTCACCATTCGGAAACGGAAATGCTGCGCTATCTGCGCAGCCTGTCGGACAAGGATCTCGCGCTCGACCGCTCGATGATCCCGCTCGGCTCGTGCACGATGAAGCTGAACGCGACGTCGGAAATGCTGCCCGTCACGTGGCCCGAGTTCGGCCAGATTCACCCGTTCGCGCCCGCGGAGCAAACCGTCGGCTACCGCGAAATGATCGATCAGCTCGAACAGATGCTGGTCGCCGCAACCGGCTACGCGGCCGTGTCGCTGCAACCGAACGCGGGCTCGCAAGGCGAGTACGCGGGTCTGCTGATCATCCACGCGTATCACGAATCGCGCGGCGAAGGTCATCGCAACGTGTGCCTGATTCCCGCTTCGGCGCACGGCACGAACCCGGCGTCGGCGCAGATGGCGGGCATGCAGGTCGTCGTCGTTGCTTGCGACGCGCAAGGTAACGTCGATATCGAAGACCTGACGAAGAAGGCCGAACAGCATTCGGCCAAGCTCGCAGCCATCATGATCACGTATCCGTCGACGCACGGCGTGTTCGAGCAGAACGTCCGCGAAGTTTGCGAGATCGTGCACGCACACGGCGGCCAGGTTTATGTGGACGGCGCGAACATGAACGCGATGGTCGGCCTCGCGGCGCCGGGTCAGTTCGGCGGCGATGTCTCGCACCTGAACCTGCACAAGACGTTCTGCATTCCGCACGGCGGCGGCGGTCCGGGCGTCGGCCCTGTCGCCGTCGGCGCGCATCTGGCCAAGTTCCTGCCGAATCAAACCTCGACGGGCTATGAGCGCGACGCAAGCGGCATCGGTGCTGTCTCCGCTGCGCCGTATGGCTCGGCGTCGATCCTGCCCATCTCGTGGATGTACATCGCGATGATGGGGGCGAAGAATCTGACGGCTGCCACCGAAACCGCAATCCTCAACGCGAACTACGTCGCGAAGAAGCTCGCGCCGCATTACCCGGTGCTGTATTCGGGCCCGGGCGGACTGGTCGCGCACGAGTGCATTCTGGATCTGCGTCCCATCAAGGAAACGAGCGGCATTTCCGTCGACGATGTCGCAAAGCGTCTGATGGATTACGGCTTCCACGCGCCGACGATGAGCTTCCCGGTGCCGGGCACGCTGATGGTCGAGCCGACCGAATCGGAATCGAAGGAAGAGCTGGATCGCTTCATCGAAGCGATGATCGCGATTCGCAACGAAATCCGCGACGTCGAGGAAGGCCGCAGCGATCGCGAAGACAATCCGCTGAAGCACGCGCCGCATACGGCAGCGGTCGTCGTCGCGAACGAATGGCAGCATGGCTATGCGCGCGAAACGGCAGCGTATCCGTTGCCGTCGCTTGTCGCGAAGAAGTACTGGCCGCCGGTTGGCCGCGCCGACAACGTGTACGGCGATCGCAACCTGTTCTGCTCGTGCGTGCCTGTGGCTGATTACGAGTAAATGCGAAGTATTGAAGTGGTGTAAACCGTGCGCCGGCCGATCTCGACCGGCGCACGGTTCTGCCGGCAGTCCTGTTACTCCGCGCGTCAAACCGTTACCATCTCACACCGAATCAGCCCAACGAAGGAGTTTCGCATGGTGCGACAGGTGCGAATGATGCAACCAACGACACACCGTACGCGTGCGCCGCAACAACCCTCTCCTGCCTTCCCGCTCACCGCGCTATTGATCGCGGCCGTCGCGTTCTGCGCCCAGAACGCCCACGCCGCCATGAACCTCTGCGCCGCCCCCGCGCTGCAAACCAGCGAGCGCACCAATTCCGACCCGGGCGTCAAGGCTTTGGTGAGCAATGTCCAGGCGCATCTGAACGAACCGGCGCACGCGGTGCGCCAGTTGCATACGGAAGGCACGCTGCCTCACGAGGGCATCTACGACCAGAGCAAGGAAGCGGAGAAAGATCTCGACCTGTTGCGCGATGCAGCCCTCGCGTGGCGCGCCACCAGCGACGACCGCTACCTGAAGCTGGTCGACCGCCTGCTGTACGCATGGGTCACGACCTACCAGCCGTCGTTCAATCCGATCGACGAAACGCCTTTCGAAGGGCTGATCCTCGCGTACGACATGACAGCGAGCGCCCTGCCCGTGAAGACGCGCAATGCCACGATGACCTTCCTCGCGAAGCTCGCGAACGGCTACATCGCGCAGATCGACGGGCAACCGCGGCCGCTGACGGGCACCTTCCGTAACAATTGGCAAAGCCATCGCGTGAAGCTGATCGCAATGGCGGCCTTCACGCTCGACAACCGCAAGATGATCGAGGCAGCGCAGCGCCTGTACGTCGAGCACGTCAACGACAACATCGCGCCTGACGGCACGACCGTCGATTTCGGTGAGCGCGATGCGCTGCACTATGTGACGTACGATCTTCAGCCGCTGGTGACGGCGGCGCTCGCCGCGCGCCGCCACAACCGCAACTGGCTCAACGAGCGCGCGCCGAGCGGCGCGACGCTTGCGGCCGCGCTGAACTGGCTCACGCCGTATGCAACGGGCGCGAAGACGCACGACGAATTCGTGCATTCGAGCGTGCCTTTCGATACAAAGCGCCGCGAGGCCGGTTTGCCCGGCTATAGTGGACAGTGGGACCCGAAGAATGCGGCCGAGCTGTATCACCTCGCCGCGCGGCTCGACGGACGCTACACGCCCGTCGCGCTGAAACTGGCACCGACGCCGCCCGCGTGGCTCGCCGTGTGTCTGCCGTTGCCGGCGCGTTGATCACGCGCGACACATTTCGCTGCCGCGCTACCCGCGCAGCGCAGCACAAACGAATTTCCAGCTAGCAGGAGCAGTGATGGCAGTCAGCGTTTTCGATCTCTTCAAAATCGGCATTGGCCCGTCGAGTTCGCACACGGTCGGTCCCATGCGCGCAGCGCTGATGTTCGCGCAAGGGCTCGAGCGCGACGGGCTGCTCGACAACACGGCATCGGTGAAGGTCGATTTGTATGGTTCGCTCGGTGCGACGGGCAAAGGCCACGGCACCGATCGCGGCGTGATGCTCGGCCTGCTCGGCGACGCGCCCGATACCGTCGATCCCGACACGATCGCGGCCCGCCTCGAACAGGTCCGCACATCACGCACACTTGCGCTGCTCGGCAAGCACGTCATTCCGTTCGTGCAGAAGGACCACATTTCGTTTTACCGCCAGGCCCTGCCCGAACATCCGAACGGCCTTAAGCTGCGCGCTTTCGATGCAAACGGCGAGACGCTGCGCGAATCGACGTATCTGTCGGTTGGCGGCGGCTTTGTCGTGACGGCGGGCGCGCCGAATACGAAGGTGCTCGCCGCTGTCGAACAGTTGCCACATCCGTTCCGCAGCGGTGCCGATTTGCTGGAGATGTGCAAAACGACGGGCAAGAGCATCGCGCAACTGATGTGGGACAACGAGCGCGCCTGGCATACGGACGAAGAAACGCGCACCGGCCTGCTGAAGATCTGGGACGTGATGCAATCCTGCGTCGCGCGCGGCTGCGGCATCAACAATCCCGACGCCGACGGCAATCTGCCCGGCCCGTTCCAGGTGAAGCGGCGCGCGCCGCAACTGTATCGCGCGCTGACGGGCAATCCGGAGCGTGCGTTGCAAGATCCGCTGTCGATGGTCGACTGGATCAATCTGTACGCGATCGCCGTCAACGAAGAAAACGCGGCGGGCGGCCGCGTGGTCACCGCGCCGACCAACGGCGCAGCGGGCATCATCCCCGCTGTGCTGCATTACTACACGCGCTTCATGCCGAACTCGAACCAGCAAGGCGTGTTCGATTTCCTGATGACGGCGGCCGCGATCGGCATTCTGTACAAGCTGAACGCGTCGATCTCCGGCGCGGAAGTCGGCTGCCAGGGCGAAGTGGGCGTCGCATGCTCGATGGCGGCGGGCGCGCTCGCGGCCGTGATGGGCGGCACGCCATTGCAAGTGGAAAATGCCGCCGAAATCGGCATGGAACACAATCTCGGCCTCACGTGCGACCCGGTCGGCGGCATGGTGCAGATTCCTTGCATCGAGCGCAACGCGATGGCGTCGGTGAAGGCGGTGAACGCCGCGCGCATGGCGCTACGCGGCGACGGCAGTCACTATGTGTCGCTCGATTCCGTCATCAAGACGATGCGCGAAACGGGCGCCGACATGAAGACCAAGTACAAGGAAACGTCGCGCGGCGGGCTGGCGGTGAACATCATCGAATGTTGATGCCGCTTTTACCAATGACATCCGCGAGGGTCTCGGCGTAAGCTGTCGAAGCTCTTCTGACTGGAGGTGTCTTCGCAATGTCGCTGTCTTCCGATGCTTCAAATATGACTACCGGCGCGCGGCTCATGGTCGACGCGCTGTTGACGCATGGCGTCGAGCGCGTGTTCTGCGTGCCCGGCGAGAGTTTTCTGGCAGTACTCGATTCGCTGCACGACGAAACGTCGCAAATTCAGACGGTTGTGTGCCGCCACGAAGCGGCCGCCGCCAACATGGCGGAAGCCGTCGGCAAGCTGACGGGCCGGCCGGGCATTGCAATCGTCACGCGCGGCCCGGGCGCGACGCATGCGTCGATTGGCGTGCACACCGCGTTTCAGGACTCCACGCCGATGATCCTGCTGATCGGCCAATGCGCGCGCGAGCATCTGGACCGCGAGGCGTTCCAGGAAATCGACTATCGGCGCATGTTCGGCCAGATGGCGAAGTGGGTCGCGCAGATCGACGACGCGCGCCGTATTCCCGAATACATGAGCCACGCGTTCCACACGGCGACGTCGGGCCGTCCGGGTCCCGTGGTGCTGTCGCTGCCGGAAGACATGTTGAGCGACGCATGCGCCGCAATGACGGGCGCGCCCGCCTATCAGCGCGTGGCAGCAGCGCCCGCGCCGCAGCAAATCGAGCGTTTGCGCGGCCTGCTAGAAGGCGCAAAGAAACCGATGGTGATCGCAGGCGGCAGCGGCTGGACGCCGCAAGCGTGCGAAGACTTGCGCACGTTCATCGAAAACTGGCAACTCCCGGTCGGCCTCGCTTTCCGCTTCCAGGACACGCTCGACAACGAGCACCCGAACTATGCGGGCGACGTCGGTCTCGGCATCAATCCGGCGCTCGCCAAGCGCATCCAGGACGCCGACGTCCTGCTCGCGCTCGGTCCACGTCTGGGCGAAGCAACGACCAACGGCTACACGCTCTTCGACATCCCGAAGACGAAGCAGACGCTGATCCACGTCCACCAGGGTGCGGAAGAACTGGGCCGCGTCTACTCAGCTGACCTGCCGATCGTCTCCGGCATGCCGGAAATCGCGTCGATGCTGGCGCAACTGAAGCCGTCGACGAAACCCGCATGGGAAGGCACGGCAAAAGAAGCGCACGACGCGTATCTCGAATGGCGCAAGCCGCGCAAGATTCCGGGCGACGTGCAGCTTGGCGAAATCATGTTGCAACTGCGCGAGCACTTGCCGAAGGACGCGATCCTGACGAATGGCGCGGGCAACTACGCGACGTGGCTGCACCGGCACTTCGCGTACCGTCACTTCCGTTCGCAGCTTGCGCCGACGAGCGGTGCGATGGGCTATGGCGTGCCGGCGGCGATTGCGGCGAAGTCGCTGTATCCGGATCGCGCGGTGGTGGCGTTTGCGGGCGACGGCTGTTTCATGATGTCGTCATCGGAAATCGCGACGGCGATGCAATACGATCTGCCGGTGATTTTCATCGTCGTGAACAACAGCCAGTACGGCACGATCCGCATGCACCAGGAGCGGCACTATCCGAACCGCGTGCATGGAACGGGATTGACGAACCCTGACTTCGCGGCGTTCGCGAAGTCGTTCGGCGCGCACGGCGAAACGGTGGAGCGCACGGAAGACTTCATGCCGGCGTTCAAACGCGCGCAGGAATCGAAGAGACCGGCGGTGATCGAAATTCGCCTGCTTCAGGAAGCGAGCACACCGGGCGCGACGTTGGAGCAGGTGCGCGAGCAGGGGAAGAAGCTACGCGGAGAATAGCCAGAAGCACGGCGGCCTCAAGCGCTATGCAGCGGGAGCCCCAGGCCGTTGAGGGCCCGTGGGCAAACGTCAAGCGGCTCGGTTTGAGCCGCTTTCTTTTGCCTACTTTTCTTTGCGGCGGCAAAGAAAAGTAGGTGTCGCCCCGCACAGGGGCGACGCCTGAAGTACGAAAGCAAAACGCGGATGCCAGCGACAAGCGCAAAAAACACAAAAGCCTCGCAGAGCAAAAAACCCTACGAGGCTTCGAAAAAATCAGCAACGCCCAGCTAATCACCAAGCGCCGCAAAGGCAAAAACCTTACTTGCCACCCACGCTCTGCAGCGTCGTCCACTTCCCATCAACGACCTTATACAGCGTGATACCACCGTTCTTCAGATCGCCCTTCGCGTCATAGGCGAGATCCTTGGTCGTAACAGCAGGCATGCTGGTCTTGGCCAGCACCGGCAGGTACTTCGCCGGGTCCGTCGAGTTCGCCTTCTTCATGGCATCGAACATGGCCATTGCGCCGTCATAAGCGTAAGGCGAGTACGTCTGAACGTCTTCATTGAAACGCTTCTTGTACTTTGCAACATAGTCCTTGCCGCCCGGCATTTCTTCCAGCGGCAGACCAGCCAGCGAAGCCACCGTACCGTTAGCCGCATCGCCTGCGACCTGCAGGAACGTCGGCGTATGAACCATTTCGCCGCCCATCAGCGGAGCCTTGATGCCCAGCGTCTTCATCTGCTTGACCATCGGCGCAGCCTGCGAATCGGCGCCGCCGTAATAGATCAGATCCGGCTGGACCGACTTCAGCTTCGTCAGGATCGACTTGAAGTCGACGGCCTTGTCGTTCGTGAACTCACGATCGACGATCGTGCCGCCCGCAGCCTTCGCTGCCTTCTCGAACTGATCCGCGAGACCCTGGCCGTAAGCCGTGCGGTCATCGACGATCGCGATCTTCTTCATGCCCAGGGTCTTCACAGCGAACGTGCCCGCGACGGAGCCTTGCTGCGTGTCCGAGGTCATCATGCGGAACGTCGTCTTGAAGCCTTGCTGCGTGTATTCCGGTGCCGTCGCCATCGCGATCTGCGGAATGCCCGCGTTCGCGTAGATGCGCGATGCCGGGATCGTCGTGCCCGAGTTGAAGTGGCCGAGCATGCCCTTGATGTTGTCGTCGACGAGCTTCTGCGCGACCGTCGTGCCCGTGCGCGGGTCAGCCTGGTCGTCGGCCGTGTCCAGCACGAAGCGAACCTGCTTGCCGCCGATCACCGGCTTCGTCGCGTTCATGTCTTCGACTGCGAGCGTGATGCCGTTCTGGAAGTCCTTGCCGTAGTGCGCCTGCGCGCCCGTCATCGGGCCAGCGAAACCGATCTTCACGTCTTCGACCTGCTGTGCGTGCGCAGTCCCCGCCAGCGACATGGCAGCGAACAGCGTCGCGCCTGCCAGCTTTTTCATCGTGTGTTGCATAGCTTCTCCTTGGTACCAGGTGTGGACGGCGCGGTGATCGGGGTCGCCGTCTCGCGCCATTTTTTGAATCGATCGAGCAAGGTTCGCTCAGCCGATCGTCATCAAATTCGCATTACCGCCTGCTGCTGCCGTATTCACGCTCACCGAACGCTCCGTCAACAGACGTTCGAGTGCGTAATCCTCATCGCCGCTTTCCAGCGCCCGCGCCGCGACGCCCTGGACCGACACGATCGGACCCGCGCGCTTGGCGATGTCCTTCACGAGCGTCAGCAGCTCGTCGCTGTCTCCTTCGAAGAGCACGGCATCGAACGATGCTTCCGCATTCTTCTTCACGCTCGCGTACTGCTTCAGTGGCGCCGGCAGCGCAGCATACAGCTGCTCGCCCGCTGCACCTTCGAACAGCGCCTTGTTGCCCGTCGCCAGCGCCGCCGCGAACTGCACGCGCGCGCCGCTTGCCGTCGACGCAACGCACAGCACCGTGCCGCGCGCGCCGAGCGTGTACGTGTTGCGCTCGCCCGTCGGACCGGGCAGCACAGCCGTCGCGCCCGCCGGAATGTTCGCCAGATAGCCGTCGCAACGCGCGGCCAGCACCGGCTGGCGTTCCGCGATCAGCCAGTCGCGCAGCGACGCCAGCGCCGCGGCAGGATTATCGCTCGCCGCGTTGCCATTCTGTGCGCCGTTTTGAGCACCATTCGATGCGCGTTGCGAACCGTCAACCATCAGCGTCTGCGCGAGCGACTTCGGCAGGCCAGCGGGCCGCGTCGCAAGCAGACGCTGCAGATACAGCGCGCCGCCCGCCTTCGGACCCGTACCCGACAACCCTTCGCCGCCGAACGGCTGCACGCCGACCACGGCGCCGATCACGTTACGATTCACGTAGATGTTGCCCACTTGCGCGCGGCTGATCACATGCGCGATGGTTTCATCGATACGCGTATGGATGCCGAGCGTCAGCCCATAACCGGTCGCGCGGATCTGCTCGAGCAGTTTGTCCAGCGCGCTGCGGCGATAACGCACCACGTGCAGCACCGGGCCGAATACTTCGCGCTTCAGTTCGTCGATGCTGTCGAGTTCGATCAGCGTCGGCGGAACGAAGGTGCCAGCGTTGCAACCATCCGGCATCGGCAATTGCGTGACCTTGCGGCCCTTTTCGCGCATCGATGCGATGTGCGCGTCGATACTGCGCTTTGCGTCCGCGTCGATCACAGGACCGACGTCAGCCGATAGCCGGTCCGGGTTGCCGACCGCCAGTTCCTTCATCGCGCCCGTCAGCATTTCGAGCGTGCGGTCCGCCACGTCGTCCTGCAGACAGAGAACGCGCAGCGCCGAACAACGTTGACCAGCCGAATCGAACGACGACTGCAGCACGTCCGCCACGACCTGTTCCGCCAGCGCCGACGAATCGACGATCATCGCGTTCTGCCCGCCCGTTTCGGCGATCAGCGGAATCGGCTTGCCTTCGGGGTCGAGACGGTTCGACAGCGTCTTGTTGATCAGCCGCGCGACTTCCGTCGAGCCGGTGAACATCACGGCGCGCGTGCGCGCATCGGCGACCAGAGCGGCGCCGACCGTTTCGCCGTCGCCCGGCAGCAGTTGCACCGCGCCTGCCGGCACGCCCGCTTCGCGCAGAATGCGCACGGCTTGCGCGGCGATCAGCGGCGTCTGTTCAGCGGGCTTCGCAAGCACGGTATTGCCTGCGGCGAGCGCAGCGGCCACCTGGCCCATGAAAATCGCCAACGGGAAATTCCACGGGCTGATACACACCACGGGACCCAGCGGACGATGCGTGTCGTTGGAGAACTCGTCGCGGATCTGCGTCGAGTAATAACGCAGGAAGTCGATGGCTTCGCGGATTTCGGCAACAGCGTTCGGCAGCGACTTGCCCGCTTCGCGCACCACGAGGCCCATCAGCGTATGCATCTGCGCTTCGAGCAGATCGGCGGCACGCGCGAGGCAATCGGCGCGCGCTTCGACGGGCGTCGCCTGCCAGATCGGCGCGGCGGCGACCGCGTGCGAGAGCGCAGCGCTCACATGTTCCGGCGTCGCTTCGACAACGGTGCCGACGAGGTCGCGATGGTCCGACGGATTGCGCACATCGCGCGCATTGCCGACGGCGATCTCGTTGTCTTCGAGCATCGGCGCCGCACGCCACGGATGATTCGCGCTCGCCAGCAGTGCCGACGACAGCGACGCGAGACGATGCTCGTTCGACAGATCGAGGCCCATCGAATTGGTACGCTCCGCACCAAACAGATTGCGCGGCAGCGGAATTTTCGCGTGCGGCGCGCCGAGCGGCACGACCTTCGAGGCTTCTTCCACCGGATCGGCAACGAGGTCCTTGATGGCCACGCTTTCATCGGCGATACGGTTCACGAACGACGTATTCGCGCCGTTTTCCAGCAAGCGGCGCACGAGATACGCGAGCAGCGTTTCGTGTGTGCCCACGGGCGCATACACGCGGCACGGACGGTTCAGCTTGTCGCGGCCCGTGACTTCTTCGTACAGCGGCTCGCCCATGCCGTGCAGGCACTGGAACTCGTACTGGCCAGGATAGTAGTTCTGGCCCGCGAGGTGATAGATCGCGGACAGCGTATGCGCGTTGTGCGTCGCGAACTGCGGATAGACGGCATCCGGCGCGCCGAGCAGTTTCTTCGCGCACGCGAGGTACGACACGTCCGTATAGATCTTGCGCGTGTACACCGGATAGCCTTCGAGGCCATCCACCTGCGCGCGCTTGATTTCCGTATCCCAGTACGCGCCCTTCACGAGGCGCACCATGATGCGGTGACGGCTGCGGCGCGCGAGATCGACGATGTAGTCGATCACGAACGGGCAACGCTTCTGATATGCCTGCACGACGAAGCCGATACCGTTCCAGCCTTGCAGTTCGGGATCGAAGCACAACGCTTCGAGCAGATCGAGTGAGATTTCGAGGCGGTCCGCTTCTTCGGCATCGATATTCAGGCCGATGTCGTAGCGGCGCGCGAGAATGGCGAGCGAGCGCACGCGCGGCAGCAACTCAGTCATCGTGCGCTCGTGCTGCGAGCGCGAATAGCGCGGATGCAGCGCCGACAGCTTGATCGAGATGCCCGGGCCTTCGTAGATACCGCGGCCGCCTGCCGCCTTGCCGATCGCGTGGATCGCCTGTTCGTACGACGCGTAGTAGCGCTGCGCGTCGGCTTCCGTCGTCGCGGCTTCGCCGAGCATGTCGTACGAGTAGCGGAAACCGCGCGCTTCGAACTTGCGGCTGTTCGCCAGCGCTTCCGAAATGTTTTCGCCCGTGACGAACTGCTCGCCCATCAGGCGCATCGCCATATCGACGCCCTTGCGGATCAGCGGCTCACCGCCCTTGCCGATCATGCGCGTGAGCGCCGACGACAGCCCCGTTTCGCTATTGGTCGTCACCAGCTTGCCGGTGATCATCAGGCCCCACGTCGCCGCGTTCACGAACAGCGACGGCGCATGGCCGACGTGCGAGCGCCAGTCGCCCTTGCTGATCTTGTCGCGGATCAGCGCGTCGCGGGTCGCGCGATCGGGAATGCGCAGCAGCGCTTCCGCGAGACACATCAGCGCGACGCCTTCCTGGCTCGACAGCGAAAACTCGTGGATCAATCCTTCGACGCCGCCGCCCTTGCTCTTGCCACGCAGCGTTTCGACCAGCTTGCCCGCCAGCGTTTGGACGTCAGTCGCGATATTCGCGGGCAGGCGCGCCTGGCCGAGCAGGAACGGCACGCACTCCGGCTCGGGACGGCGATACGCGGCCGTGATCGCCGCGCGCAGCACGGACTGCGGCTGCACGCTCTGCGCGAATTCGAGGAACGGATGCAACCCGTCGCTTTCGTCGGAATCGGCGGCACCGTCGGCCAGTTCGGTTGCGTGATGGTGGCCCGACAGTTCGGCGGGAAGCTGACCGTGTTCGATCTTCTCCAGGTACGCGAAGATCGCCTGCTTGATCAGCCAGTGCGGTGTGCGTTCGAGACGCGTGGCGGCATCTTTCAGCCGGGTACGCAACAGGTCGTCGACTTTGACGCCAAGGGTGGTGCTCGCCATGGTTCCTTCTTTATGCGCCGACGCACGCCGGCCAAAGACTAAAAAGTTGGCCGAATCGTACCCCTCCCAATAAAAAGGTGCAACCAGTTGCGAGAAACGGTTGCACCCTTCGGTGAGGCTTGTCGCACAAGGCTGAGCGCCGATCGTGCACCGCCGGGATGCATGCGATTGTGCTCGGTGTTTTCCCTGGATTGGTTTATTTTTCAGACAACCCTTATCGAAATGAAAACCGCGCCGTTATACCGGTCATGAGATGCGCAATGACGCACGGTACTGGGTTCGAAGTCTCGCGATACGGGGTGACCAAAATGGAAAAATGGCTGGTAGTGACGGGCGTCTGGATGCTGTTCGCCACGTGCATGGTGTTGTTCATCCGCGGCGCGACGGGCGGAGCGCGGCGTGAACTGGTGCCGATCGAAGTGCACGACGACGAGCGCGACGCGCAAGCGAAGTCGATTCGCGGCTAAACGCTTCGCGTGAGAGGCGCGCGACAAGCACGCGCCTCGATGACGCGGATGCCGTCAGCGGATTCGTGCGAACCGGCGGCAGCTGTCGCGCGGCGCGACGAGCTGGTCGTGAATGAGGCACAAGCGGCTGTCGGAAACACTGGCGCCGAAGCCCGAACCGAATACAGCGAGGCCCGGAATGCTCTGCTCAAGCGAATGCCGATCGTCGGCGCGAAACCGGCAATCCGCGCAGCACGGCCGGCGTTCGCCGGGCTGCGCGTCGACGGCGTCGTCGAGATCGGCGGGCGCGCTCACGAGCCCTGCCCCAAGCTATTCCAATACGGTGCGAACACGTGCGCGGACAGCGCGTAGCCGATGGCGATATTGACGGCGACGCCGACCGTGAAGGCGATAAACGGCTTGATGCCCGTGGCAGCCAGTGAACGCACGCGCGTCGTCAGTCCGATGCTGAAGAAGCAGAAGATGAACGCCCACGTGCGCAATGCGGTGATCGGCGCGACGAATTCCGGCGTCACCACCTTGCGGTAGTCAGCGAGCGAGTAATGGCTCGCGATCCACGTGACGAGCGCCGACGCGATCACGAAGCCGATCACGAACTTCGGAAAGCGCGCCCAGATTTCGCGCGCGTCGGCCTTTGCGGTCACGCCGTTTTCACTCGACTCCCAGCGCGTCGTCGCGACGATCGCGAGCAGGAACGCCCAGATGCCGATCCAGATGTCGCGGCCAACGACCTTCATCAGCGTGAACGCCTGAAGCGACGCTTCGGGCGACCCCGCAATCGCGCCACCCGCGTGCTTCGCGAAGTCGCCATAGGCCTGGGCGGCGGCGATGCCAGCCGCGTCGGCGAATTCCGAGGTGCCGATCCATGCGCCCGCGACGGCCGTCGACAGTCCGAGCGAGCGCGATGCGAACGGCAATACGAAGATCATCACGATCGCCCACAGGATGACCAGCGTGATCGCTACCGACGCATGCTCGCGTTTCGCGCGGACCGCGCCTGCAATGGCGATCGCCGCCGACACGCCACACACCGCGCCGCCGACGCCCAGCACCGCAGCGAAACGCTTGTCGAGCCCGAGCGCCTTCGCGGCGAAGAAGATCACGAAGAACGTGACGAGCGAAACAATGGTCGCCTGTCCGACGGCAACGGGGCCCGCCCAGACGAGCAGCGTGAACGGCAGCGTCGCGCCGAGCAGCACGATCCCCACCTTGATGTAAAACTCCACGCGCAATCCCGCCGAAAACCAGTCGGGCAGGCGGAACACATTCGAGATCAGCAAGCCAAGCGCAAGCGCGACGAGTGGCGGCTCGAGGTTGTACTTCGACGCATTGACCCACGCGCCGACTTCGAAAATCAGCACCGACACGGCGAACAGGATCGCGAACGACGCCAGGAAATGTGCGATGCGCTGCTTGAGCACGCTCAGGCTGATACCGAACAGCACCGCAAACACGATGAATAGCGCGATGTAGTTCGGCAGATGCCTGACCAGGTCCTTCGCGGCCGCGCCGGGATCGGTCCATTTCGCGGGCGCCGTCGCGAGCCACTTGATGCTGCTGCCCGACGCGAACAGCGCCCACGCAACGACGATCACCAGCAGGCCGACCCACACGGCCCACCAGTCTTCCGTCGAAAAAAGTCCGCCGCCACCTGTCGTGCTCGCCCGTCGCGAAGGCTGGGCGCCCGCCGGCAAGGTATGTCTCGTATCGCTCATTGCTGTGCCCCGATCAAAGTTGGCGGCGCACGCGCTATCGATTGTTGTGATTCATGCGCCGATCCGGCGAAATATAGTCGAGCAATGTCGCGAAACGAAACGACCTTTCGTTTTATCGATATGACTTAAATGGATTTAACAGCAGATGCATGCAAAATGAAAGAAAACAGCTCGTGACGCAATTGACTAGATGTCGAGCGGATCGACCTCGATGCTCCAGCGCAGCACGCCTTTCAGCGTGCGTAGCATGGGCTGCCAGCTGCGCAGCGTAGTCTGCAACGCCGCCCGCGATGCGCTTTCGATCAGCAATTGCGCGCGATGCACATGCATCACCTTGACGATGGTGAGCGGCACAGCGTCGTAGACGGTCACGCGGCTCGCAGCAGGAATGTCGGCCAGCGACGCGGCCGCCTGTTGCAGGAAGGTCAGCGCGGCGTCCAGCGTGCGGCCTTCGGCGCGCAGCATCGCCTGATAGACGAAAGGCGGCAGATGCGCGTCGCGCCGCTCGGCCAGCGTCGAATTTGCGAAGCCGACGTAATCGTGGCGAGCCAGCGCGTGATACAGCGCGTGACGCGGATAGCGCGTTTGCACCAGCACTTCGCCGGGCAAACCGGCACGTCCCGCCCGGCCGCTCACCTGCATGAGTTGCGCGAAAAGGCGCTCGCTTGCGCGGAAGTCGTGGGAAAACAGCGCCGTGTCCGCGTTCAGCACGCCCACCAGCGACACCCGGCGGAAATCGTGCCCCTTCGCGATCATCTGGGTGCCGACGAGAATATCCACCTCGCCCGCATGCACGTCCGAAAACAGCGCCTGAGCGCTGCCTTTGCGCCGTGTGCTGTCGGCATCGATGCGTAGCACGCGCGCGCCCGGCACCGCGCCGGCAAGCGCTTCTTCGATGCGCTGCGTCCCCCGTCCGAGCGGCGCAATATCGACATTGCCGCATTCCGGGCACGAGCGCGGAATGCGCGACTCCCAGCCGCAGTGGTGACAGCGCAGCGCGCGCTCCGGCTTGTGCAGCACGACGTAGGCGCTGCATCGCGGGCAGCCCGCGACCCAGCCGCACGCGTCGCACGCCAGTTGCGGCGCGTAGCCGCGACGGTTGAGGAACACGAGACTCTGTTCGCTGCGCGCGAGGCGCGCCTTCAGCGCCGCTATCAGCGGCCCCGACAAGCCCTCCACCGAAGCGCGTCCGCGCCGCCGCTCCTCTTCGAGATCGACAAGATGGACGGTTGGCAGCACTGCGTCGGCCACGGCGCGGCGCGATAACGTGAGCCGCGTGTAGCGTCCTTGCTCGACCTGCCACCAGCTTTCCAGCGACGGCGTCGCCGAGCCGAGCACCACGGGCACGCCGAGTTGCTTCGCTCGCCAGATGGCGAGATCGCGCGCGGAATAGCGCAAGCCTTCCTGCTGCTTGTATGCCGGGTCGTGTTCCTCGTCGACGACGATGATGGCCAGATGCGGCAACGACGCCAGCACGGCGAGCCGCGTGCCCAGCACGATGCGCGCGCGCCCGGTGTGCGCGGCAAACCAGTTGCGGGCGCGCTCGCCCTCGGCAAGACCGCTGTGCAGCGTGACGATTTCGCTATCGTCCATCGACGCGAAGCGGGCGCGGAACGCCGCCTCGAATTGCGGCGTCAGGTTGATCTCGGGAACGAGGACGAGCGCCTGCGCCTGGGGGTTGATCGCCAGCAGTGCGGCCAGCGCGCGCAGATAAACCTCCGTCTTGCCGCTGCCCGTCACGCCATGCAACAGGAACGGCGCGAAGGCTCGCGCGTCGCGGATCGCTTCGACCGCGGCCGTCTGCTCGTCCGTGAGCGTCGGCAATGTTGCGCTGCGCGGCGTGTGATCCCGCGACAGGCTGTGCGCGGCGGGATCGACTATTTCGAGCGCGACCCACCCTTCGGCTTGCCACGCTTCGAGCGTCGCGATGGCCTTTGCGTGCAACGCACGGGCTTCCGCAGCGGGCAGCGTGTCGGCGTCCGCGAGCGCGGCCGCAAGACGGCGCAACGCAGTGGCGCGCGCCGGGAGCGCGTCGGGCAGCGCGGCGCGCCCTGCGGGCAACAGACGATAGCGCTCCTCGGGAACGAAAAGCCGCGTCCAGCGTGCCGCATCGCGCAATGCCTGGGGAAGCGCCGGCAGCGCAACTTCACCGATGCCGCGCTGGTAGTAATCGGCGGCGAACTGCGTGAGTTGCAGCCAGTGCTCAGAAAGCGGCGGGCAAGCAGCGCAGACGCTATGGACGGACTTGAGGCGGTGGGCAGGCACGTCGCTGTGAGCCGTCACTTCCATGACGAGGCCTACGACATGCCGCTTGCCGAACGGCACGCTGACGAGCATGCCCGGCGCTGGCGCCAGTGAGGCGTCACAGCGGTAGTCGAACAGCGTCGGCAGGGGATGATCGAGCGCGACGCGGACGTAGGTGCCCGTCAGATCGACGACCCGCATAGGCACCGTTCGCAGGCAAAGTTATTCACAGGCCGAGAGCCGCTGTCGACACACTTAAAGTAAAACTTCAATTTCGGCGCTAAGTTTTGATTTTGCATCGACAATTGCGCCCGACCTCGCCTGCCTGTGGATAACTTTGTTGAGAACTTGAACTGGATGCCCCGCAAGGGCCGTGGTACGGGCCTCTGTGTGGGATAACGCACATTAGTCTTAAGAACCCCGAAACCCTTGTCGCTCAAGGCCTTCAACAGAATTCCGCGTACTTTTCAAGACGGCTGCCACGATCGATCCCTCTACCGCGCCGCAACGTGACAAGTGTGCATAAGTCAAGTCTTGACAACGCTAAGAGGGCCTCGGGGCGGACTTTGGAACGCTATTTTCCCCTCAGACCGAGAGACCGCTTCGTTGCATCGCAACAAAAACGTCACAATCCAGCGGCGATACCTTCACGCCTTGGCGCCGCCACCCGCTGACCGTAGCGTGCGGCTGTGCCGATGCACTTCGTCGACCAGTTCGGCAACGTTCTCGGGCGGCGTGAACTGCGAAATACCATGCCCAAGATTGAAGACGTGGCCGGGGAAATTACCGAAGCTGTCGAGCACCGCGCGCGCTTCGATGCGGATCGTCGACGGCGGCGCGAACAGTACGGACGGATCGATGTTGCCCTGTAACGCCACCTTGCCACCGACGCGCTCGCGCGCCTTGCCCAGATTGACCGTCCAGTCGAGCCCGACAGCATCGACGCCCGTAGCCGCGATCTCTTCGAGCCACAGGCCGCCGCCCTTCGTGAAGGTGATCACGGGCACGCGGTTGCCGTCGTGCTCGCGCTTCAACTGACTCACGACCTGCTGGATGTAGTGCAGCGAGAAGCGCTGATAGATGCCGTCGGCGAGTGCACCGCCCCACGTGTCGAAAATCATCACGGCTTGCGCGCCTGCTTCGATCTGCGCGTTCAGATAGGCCGCAACAGCCTTCGCGTTGACGTCCAGGATGCGATGCATCAGGTCCGGACGGGCATACAGCATCGACTTCACAGTGCGGAAGTCGTCGGAGCCGCCGCCTTCGACCATGTAGCACGCGAGCGTCCACGGGCTACCCGAGAAACCGATCAGCGGCACGCGCTGACGGCCTTGAGCGTCGGTGAGCGCGGTGCGGATCTGGCGCACGGCATCGGTGACATAACGCAACGTGCTGTCGATATCGGGCACGGCCAGACGCGCGACGTCCTCCTCGGTGCGCACCGGACGCGCAAACTTCGGCCCCTCGCCGACCTGGAAATCGAGGCCGAGGCCCATTGCGTCCGGGATGGTCAGGATGTCGGAGAAAAGAATCGCGGCGTCGAGCGGATAGCGTTCGAGCGGTTGCAGCGTGACTTCCGTTGCGTAATCGGGATTTTTCGCGAGCCCGAGGAAACTGCCCGCCCGGCCACGCGTCGCGTTGTACTCCGGCAGATATCGCCCAGCCTGGCGCATCAGCCAGATCGGCGTGTACTCGGTCGGCTGGCGCAATAACGCGCGCAGGAAGGTGTCGTTGAGGAGGTTGTGGGCCACGGCGCTCGCGACTGAAGGCAAAGGGGCATTTTAACCGCTGAGCGCCCGACGCCGCCTCCGTAATCCTGGCAATTGATGTTTGTCCTATGCCTTCTGGTCGATGGTCACCGGTAGTTGTGCGGTCTATGATCGATTCCGTAGCACCCACATAGATAACGATAAAGGAGACTCAATGAAGAAAGCTACGTTGGCCCTGCTTGCCGCCCTATGCTGTGCCGGCGCGGTTCAGGCGCAAAGTGTCGCACCTGCGGCGGCGTCGCGGCTCGACGAGATTCTCGCGCGCGGCACGATGCGAGCGTGCACGACGGGTGACTACAAGCCTTACTCGTTCTATAAGCAGGACGGCCAGTTCGAAGGCATCGACATCGACATGGCCGAGTCGCTGGCGAAATCGCTCGGGGTCAAGGCGGAGTTCGTGAAGACGTCATGGTCGAACCTGATGACTGACTTCGTTGCGAAGTGCGATGTCGCCGTCGGCGGCGTGTCGACGACACTGGACCGGCAGAAGCGGGCGTTCTACACGGCCGCGTATCAGGTGGACGGAAAGTCGCCCATCGTGCGTTGCGAGGACGTCGACAAGTACCAGACGGTTGGGCAGATCGATCAGCCGTCCACTCGGGTGATCTTTAATCCGGGCGGCACCAATGAGCGGTTCGCGAAGCAGTTCCTCCCGCATGCAACCCAGGTTGTTTATCCGGACAACGTGACGATCTTCAAGCAGATTCTCGCGGGCAAGGCGGACGTGATGGTGACGGACGCGTCTGAGACGCTGTTGCAGCAGAAGCTCAATCCCGGGTTGTGCTCGGTGCATCCTGACAAGCCGTTCCAGTACGGAGAAAAAGCATGGCTGGTGCCGCGCGGCGATGTAGTGTTCCAGCAGTATGTCGACCAGTGGTTGCACCTCGCGCGCGCGTCGGGGGAATACCAGTCCATATCCGACAAGTGGCTGAAATGAGGTCGAGATTGTGACGGTCGAGGCAGTCGCATTTACCGATCGGTACGAGCGACTGCCTGCCAGTCAGCGTGGCGCAGTTATGTCATCGCGAGGCGGCCGACAAGTCCCGTCAGGACGGTCGGTGATTGCTGTGATGCAGCATTCTTCACGGTGCGTGGCAAACGGCGGTTTCAAACAGGTACTCACGTGATCCGTATGAGCATTCCACTTCCAAGCTTTGCATGCCCGAATGGATGGACGTAAGGGGACCAGAACCGGCTAGCGCAGCGCAGTATCCGTTTCGAACGACCGAGCGAAACGCGAGGCAACGGACTCGAAAGGTATCGGCAATATTTGCCGAACCGGCGTTCCGATACTGCAATAAATCCTGCAACGCCTTATCTGGCGGGCGTTACAACCTGAAACACTTTGTTACCGCGCGAGCCGGGTAATTCGCCCACAATGCCTTTCACGGGATCAGCACGGATGCGGCCGGGCAGTAGTGTCTTTGTACACATCTTCCTGGGCGGTCGGCGGAAAAGCGCCGAAGCTCTTCACAGGGGCATCTCTGCTGGAATCGTGATCGGCGTCGATCGCGCTGAGTAGTCGGTTCCTCCAATGGTCTCCTCGCGCTAACCCCGTAGCGTGTGGTTTTTAGCGGGCTCCAGGCCCGCTTTTTTTTTGCCCTGCCAAACGTTTGCGCGTCATCAAGCTTCTCTGCGCGAGCGGGCACTTGTCCTCAAAGCAAAAACGCCGTGTGCCCTGCACACGGCGTTTTTGCTTTTCTGCTTTGCGGTACGCCTGTGCTACGTCAGGCGGTCTTGTCTTCTTTCAAGCGAAGCTCGTCGATCATCCGTTCGCGCATCACGAATTTCTGAACCTTGCCCGTCACTGTCATCGGAAGCTCATCGACAAAGCGGATGTACTTCGGAATCTTGTAGTGCGCGATCTGGCCGCGGCAAAATTCCTGCACTTCTTCGGTCGTAAGATGCTCCCCCGTGCGCACGACGATCCACGCGCACACTTCCTCTCCGTACTTCGGATCCGGCACGCCGAACACCTGTGCGCTCTGAATCTTCGGGTGGCGGAACAGAAACTCCTCGATTTCGCGTGGGTAGATGTTCTCGCCGCCGCGAATCAACATGTCCTTCAGACGGCCGACGATATTGCAGTAGCCCTCGGCGTCGATCGTCGCCAGGTCGCCGGTGTGCATCCAGCCGTCGACAACGCTTTCCCGCGTCTTCGCTTCGTCGCCCCAATAACCGTTCATTACCGAATAGCCGCGTGTGCACAGCTCGCCCGTCTCGCCCACGGGCACGATATTGCCGAGCGCATCGACCACCTTCACTTCCAGATGCGGCTGAATCCGGCCGACCGTTGTCGTCCGTTTGTCCAGGGGATCAGTCGTCGAGCTCTGGAACGACACCGGACTGGTCTCAGTCATCCCGTAGGCGATCGTGATTTCAGCCAGGTGCATCTGCGACACGACGCGTTTCATCGTTTCAATCGGGCAAGGCGAGCCTGCCATGATGCCCGTGCGGAGACGCGTAAGATCGAAAGTCCGGAAGTCCGGATGATCCAGTTCGGCAATGAACATGGTCGGCACGCCATGCAGCGCCGTGCACTTCTCTTCGGCGACGGCTTTCAGCGTCGCACCGGGATCGAACGCCTCGCCGGGGAACACCATCGCAGCGCCCACCGAAACGCACGCCAGCACGGCGAGCACCATCCCGAAGCAGTGATACAGCGGTACCGGGATGCACAGGGAATCCTGCTCCGTGAGCCGCATCGCCATCGCGATGTAGCGTGCGTTATTCACCACGTTCCGGTGCGTCAGCGTCGCGCCTTTCGGATTGCCCGTCGTGCCGCTCGTGAACTGAATGTTAATCGGGTCGTTCGCGTCGAGCGTTGCGCCGATTGCGTCGAGTCTTGCGGGATCGAATGCGGTGCGCCCCTGTTCGATGACATCCGAGAACGTCAGCATGCCGGGTGTCTCGGTGTCGCACATCCGTATCACGATGCGCAAGTCGGGGAGCCGTGCGGCGTGCAGATCTCCGGGCGCGGCCGACGTCAGTTCGGGTGCCAGCTCCTGTAGCATCTGCAGATACATCGACGACTTGAATTTCTCGGCCGAGATGATCGCCTTGCATCCGACCTTGTTCAGCGCGTACTCAAGCTCGGCCAGGCGATAGGCGGGGTTGATGTTGACGAGCACGGCGCCGATACGCGCGGTCGCAAATTGCGTCATCAGCCACTCGACGCGGTTCGGCGACCAGATGCCGACGCGATCCCCCTTCTGGATGCCAAGCTCCAGCAATCCTGACGCCAAAACATCGACTTCTTTCTGAAACTCCTGCCAACTCCAGCGAATCTCCTGTTCCCGGAACACCACAGCCGGCCGCTCGGGGAAGCGCCGTGCCGTATCGACAAGAAACTGTCCGACCGTCGACTCGCTGAGTGGTACGTCAGTCGAACCGCGCACGTATGACAGCCCATCTTTCGGTTCGATGACTGCGCCCACTCCTGCCGCTTGCGTTGCCATGGTGTTGTCTCCAGAGATGAATCCCAGTATTGGAAATGAGTTTGCGACCGATTGTGCCCCGCGGATGATCCGTCCGGCATCAAGTCTTACCCGCAGCTTTCTAGCTGTTTCGGGCGTCGGTACGATTTTGCTGACCTTTCCGTAAACGTCAAGTAGATGGCAAAAAAAAGCAGCCACGAGGGCTGCTTTTCAATTGTGCTGCTTATTGCTGTCCGCGCAGCTTGCGCAGGCGCTGGATCGCGGCCAGCTGAGCCGTCGCATACGCGAGTTCCGCTTGCGCAGTCGCGTACTCGAGGTTCGAGCCGGTGTTCTGCAGCGCTTCTTCTGCGCGCTTGCGAGCTTGCTCGGCCTTCGCTTCGTCGAGATCCTTGCCGCGGATCGCCGTGTCGGCCAGAACCGTCACCGCGCCCGGCTGAACTTCGAGAATGCCGCCAGCGACGAACACGAATTCCTCTTCGCCGTTTTCAGATTCGATGCGCACGGCACCCGGACGAATCCGTGTGATGAGCGGCGTGTGACCCGGCAGAATGCCGAGCTCGCCCGCTTCGCCCGGCAGCGCAACGAACTTCGCCTCGCCCGAGAAGATCTGCTCTTCCGCGCTGACGACGTCTACCTTGATGGTTGCCATTTATGTCGACTCCGAGTTGAGCGTAATTGCGTGGACGCTGAATCACCGATGCAGCGTCCGCCTGTTTACACCCAGCCTTTACTGGATCTTCTTGGCCTTTTCGAAGGCTTCGTCGATCGTGCCGACCATGTAGAACGCCTGCTCCGGCAGGTGATCGCACTCGCCGTCGACGATCATCTTGAAGCCACGGATCGTTTCCTTCAGCGGCACGTATTTGCCCGGCGAGCCCGTGAACACTTCAGCAACGTGGAACGGCTGCGACAGGAAACGCTGGATCTTACGAGCGCGCGCGACCGACAGCTTGTCTTCCGGCGACAGTTCGTCCATGCCCAGAATCGCGATAATGTCGCGCAGTTCCTTGTAGCGCTGCAGCGTCTGCTGAACGCGGCGCGTGATCGAGTAGTGCTCTTCGCCGATCACGTGCGGGTCGATCTGACGCGAGGTCGAATCGAGCGGGTCCACTGCCGGGTAGATACCCAGCGAAGCGATGTCACGCGACAGAACGACGGTTGCGTCCAGGTGGCCGAAGGTCGTAGCCGGCGACGGGTCGGTCAAGTCGTCCGCAGGGACGTACACGGCCTGAACCGACGTGATCGAGCCCGTCTTCGTCGACGTAATACGCTCTTGCAGCTTGCCCATTTCTTCAGCCAGCGTAGGCTGATAGCCCACTGCGGAAGGCATACGGCCCAGCAGTGCCGACACTTCGGTACCGGCCAGCGTGAAACGGTAGATGTTGTCGACGAAGAACAGCACGTCGAGGCCTTCGTCACGGAAGTGCTCGGCCATCGTCAGGCCCGTCAGCGCGACGCGCAGACGGTTGCCCGGCGGCTCGTTCATCTGGCCGTACACCAGCGCGACCTTGTCCAGAACGTTCGAGTCCTTCATTTCGTGATAGAAGTCGTTCCCTTCGCGGGTACGCTCGCCAACACCGGCAAACACGGAGTAACCACCGTGTTCCTTAGCGATGTTGTTGATCAGTTCCATCATGTTGACGGTCTTGCCCACGCCAGCACCGCCGAACAGGCCAACCTTACCGCCCTTTGCGAACGGGCAGATCAGGTCGATAACCTTGATACCCGTTTCGAGCAGTTCCGTCGACGGCGACAGTTCGTCGAACGCCGGTGCCTTCTGGTGGATCGAGCGGGTCGTTTCGCTCGAGATCGGGCCGGCTTCGTCGATCGGACGGCCCAGCACGTCCATGATGCGGCCAAGAGTCGGCTTGCCAACGGGCACGCTGATCGGCTTCGCGGTGTTCTTCACCACGACGCCACGGCGCAGACCGTCCGACGAACCCAGACAGATGGTACGGACAATGCCGTCGCCCAGCTGCTGCTGGACTTCGAGCGTCAGTTCCGAACCTTCGAGAATGAGCGCGTCGTAAACCTTCGGCATGCTCTCACGCGGGAATTCCACGTCGATCACCGCGCCGATGCACTGTACGATCTTGCCTTCTACCAAAGCAGTAGTACTCATCGCTTTTCCTTTAGATACTCAATTCTTCACTCGCGCAACGGCGCAGTTTCGGTGGACTCGCCAGAAGGCGCTTCCGCGTGTCGACGTTAGCGTCAGACTGCCGCGGCGCCACCGACGATTTCCGACAGTTCCTTCGTGATCGCTGCCTGACGGCTCTTGTTGTACACGAGCTGCAGTTCGTTGATGACCGTCTTCGCATTGTCCGAAGCGGCCTTCATTGCGACCATCCGTGCCGACTGTTCCGATGCCATGTTTTCCGCGACGGCCTGATAGACCAACGCTTCGACATAACGCACCAGCAATTCGTCGACGACGGTTTGCGCGTCCGGCTCGTAGATGTAGTCCCACGACGTTTTCGGCGTCGGACCATCCTTGTCGCCCTTGCTCTCGAACTGTTCCGCCGACAGCGGCAGCAGTTGCTCGATCACCGGCTCCTGCTTCATCGTATTGACGAAGCGGGTGTACGCGATGTACACGGCGGAAACCTTGCCTTCCGAGTACATGTCGAGCTGAACCTTCACTGCGCCGATCAGCTTCTCGAGGTGCGGTGTGTCGCCCAGTTGCACGACGTTCGACACGATCTTCGCGCGCAGACGGTTCAGGAAACCCAGACCCTTGCCGCCGATTGCCGTCGCTTCGACCGTCTTGCCCTGGCCTTCCAGCTCCTTGAACTTCTGGAGCGAAGCGCGCAGCACGTTCGTGTTCATACCGCCGCACAGACCCTTGTCAGTCGTGACAAGGATGAAGCCCGTCGACTTCGCCCCTTCGTTCGTGACCATGAACGGGTGACGGTACTCCGGCGTAGCACTGCTCATGTGCGCAGCGATATCGCGGACCTTGTCGGCGTACGGGCGAGCAGCGCGCATGCGCTCCTGAGCGCGGCGCATCTTCGATGCGGCCACCATCTCCATCGCTTTCGTGATCTTGCGCGTGTTTTGCACGCTCTTGATCTTGCCGCGAATTTCCTTCATTCCAGCCATTGCTTGCTCCTTGATCGAAGCAGCACGGACACGCTTTCACGCGCCCACGCTGCTTCAAGGTCCGTTTATGCCTTGCGGATCACTCGCGGATCAATAAGCGCCCGACTTCTTGAAGTCCTTGAGTGCGGCATGCAGCGCGCCCTCGTCGTCCTTCGAGAGGTCTTTGTTGTCTTCGATGCGCTTGATCAGGTCAGCGTGCTTCGACTTCAGGAAATCGCGCAGGCCCTTTTCGAAAGGCAGCACTTGCGACACTTCCAGATCGTCGAGGTAGCCGTTGTTCGCTGCGAACAGCGACACCGACAGCTCCCACACTTGCAGCGGCTGGTACTGCGGCTGCTTCAGCAGTTCCGTCACGCGGCGGCCGCGCTCCAGCTGCTTGCGGGTTGCCTCGTCGAGGTCCGATGCGAACTGCGCGAACGCTGCCAGTTCACGGTACTGTGCGAGGTCGGTACGGATACCGCCCGACAGCTTCTTCACGACCTTCGTCTGTGCCGCGCCACCAACGCGCGACACCGACACGCCGGCGTTAATTGCCGGGCGGATACCTGCGTTGAAAAGGTCGGTTTCCAGGAAGATCTGGCCGTCGGTAATCGAGATCACGTTCGTCGGAACGAATGCGGTCACGTCGCCTGCCTGCGTTTCGATGACGGGCAGTGCCGTCAGCGAGCCGCTCTTGCCCTTCACTTCGCCGTTCGTGAACTTCTCGACATACTCTTCCGAGACGCGAGCCGCACGTTCCAGCAAACGCGAGTGCAGATAGAACACGTCGCCCGGGTAAGCTTCACGGCCCGGCGGACGGCGCAGCAGCAGCGAGATCTGACGGTATGCCCAAGCTTGCTTGGTCAAGTCGTCATAAACGATCAGTGCGTCCTGGCCGCGGTCGCGGAAGTATTCGCCCATCGTGCAGCCGGCGTACGGTGCGAGGTACTGCATCGCCGCCGATTCCGAAGCCGAAGCTGCGACGACGATCGTGTATTCCATCGCGCCCGTTTCTTCGAGCTTGCGAACCACGTTCACGATCGACGAAGCCTTCTGGCCGATCGCGACGTAGATACAGATCAGGTCTTTGCCCTTCTGGTTGATGATCGTGTCGACTGCGACGGCCGTCTTGCCGCACTGGCGGTCGCCAATGATCAGCTCGCGCTGGCCACGGCCGATCGGCACCATCGAGTCGATCGACTTCAGACCGGTTTGCACCGGCTGCGACACCGACTTACGCCAGATCACGCCCGGCGCGATCTTTTCGATTGCGTCGGTTTTCTTCGCGTTGATCGGGCCCTTGCCGTCGATCGGGTTGCCCAGTGCGTCGACCACGCGGCCGATCAGTTCCGGGCCCACCGGCACTTCGAGAATGCGGCCCGTCGTCTTGACGACGTCGCCTTCCGAGATGCTTTCGTATTCGCCCAGAATCACCGCGCCGACCGAGTCACGCTCGAGGTTGAGCGCGAGGCCGTACACGTTGCCCGGGAATTCGAGCATTTCGCCCTGCATCACTTCCGACAGGCCGTGGATACGCACGATACCGTCGGTCACGGAGATCACGGTGCCCTGGTTGCGAACGTCTGCGCTCGCTTCAAGGCCCTGGATCCGGCTCTTGATCAGCTCGCTGATCTCAGAGGGATTGAGTTGCATTATTCGCTCCTGATAGTCAATTCTGTTGCGTGCCAGCCGTCACAACCACGTGAGGGCTTCAGGCCGTCAGAGCCGTCTGCATGCTGGCGAGCCGCGCGCGGACCGAGGTATCGAGCACTTCGTCGCCAACCGTCACGCGAACGCCGCCGATCAGCGACGAGTCCACCTGGACCGTCGGCTTCAGCTTGCGCTTGAATTTGCGTTCGAGGCTTGCGACGAGGTCGTTCAGCTGCGCACCTTCGAGGGGGAATGCGCTGACGATCAGCGCATCGGCCGCACCTTCGCGGGCGTTCTTCAACTCTTCGAACTGCGTGGCGATTTCCGGCAAAAGCGGCAGACGATGATTGTCGACCAGCATCTGAACCAGATTCTTCGCCTGCGGGTTGTCCTTGAGCGGCGATTTCACCGCGGCCAGCAGCAGTTCGCTGATCTGGGCACGGCTGACTTTCGGGCTCGAGGCAATCGACAGCACTTCGGGCAGACGCGCAACCTGTGCCAGCTCCTGCACGAGCGTGGACCAGGCGGCGGTGTCACCAGCTTCGGCCACGCCAAACAGCGCTTCTGCGTACGGACGGGCGATGGTTGCAAGTTCGGCCATGATCAGAGCTCGGCTTTGAGTTGATTCAGCAGGTCAGCGTGAGCTGCCTGGTCGACTTCGCGCTTCAGGATCTGCTCGGCGCCCTTCACGGCGAGCGCAGCGACTTCGCCACGCAGCGTTTCACGGGCCTTCACGACCTGCTGTTCCGCGTCGGCTTTCGCCTGAGCGATGATGCGCGCCGCTTCGGCTTGCGCCTGTGCCTTGATTTCGTCAGCGACCGCGACTGCACGCTTTTCGGCGTCAGCAATACGTTGCTGGCCGTCGTTGCGTGCCTGAGCGAGTTCCTGGTCGACGCGCTTGTGCGCGGCTTCGAGTTCCAACTTGCCCTTTTCAGCGGCCGAGAGACCGTCGGCGATCTTTTTCGAGCGCTCGTCGAGGGCGTTGATCAGCGGCGGCCACACGAACTTCATCGTGAACCACGCGAGGATCAGGAACACGACCATTTGCGCAAACAGGGTTGCGTTGAGATTCACGGTGTTTCCTTAAACGTTGCTTGGTCGGAGGAGGAAACGGCAAGGCGCTCATCGATTCATTGCTCGATCAGCGCCTTAGTGCCCGTTCCGCTTCGCGCCTTATCAGTTATAGATCAGGCGCACACTTCCGAGGAACCTCAGCCTGCCAGCTTCGACAGCAGCGGGTTCGCGAACGCAAACAGCATTGCCACACCAACGCCAATCAGGAACGCCGCATCGATCAGACCAGCCAGCAGGAACATCTTGGTTTGCAGCGGGTTCATCAGTTCCGGCTGGCGAGCGCATGCTTCGATGTACTTGCCGCCCATCAGACCGATACCGATACAGGCGCCGATAGCACCCAGGCCGATGATGATGCCGATACCGATGGCGGTCAGACCCTGGATGTTGGCGATGAAAGCTTGCATGATCACTCCTTTGTGAAAAGTCTTTTTGGAACTGGGATTTAAAAAACTACGATTCTTTCTTTACGACGCCACGTTAGTGGGAGTCGTGTGCCTGGCCGATGTACACCAGCGTCAGCATCATGAAAATGAACGCCTGCAGCAGAACGATCAGGATGTGGAAGATCGCCCACACGCTGCCCGCGATCACGTGGCCGATGAAGCCAAGCACCGTCGTGTCCGCGCCGAAGCTCCAGATGCTGCCGAGCAGGGCAATCAGCAGGAACAACAGCTCGCCCGCGTACATGTTGCCGAACAGCCGCATGCCGAGGGAAACCGTCTTCGCGACGAACTCGATGATGTTCAGTGCAAGGTTCGGGATCCACAGCAGCGGATGCGCGCCGAACGGAGCGGACAGCAACTCGTGCACGAAGCCGCCGGCGCCCTTGATCTTGAAGTTGTAGTAAATCATCAGCACGAACACGCCGAGCGCGATGCCGAGCGTGCCGTTCAGGTCGGCAGTCGGAACGATGCGGTGGTGCGGGATGACTTCCGACAGACCCAGCGCGCCGATCACGCGGCCCGGCAGGTCGACGGGAAGAAAGTCGAGCGAGTTCATCAGCGCGACCCAGACGAACACGGTCAGCGCGAGCGGTGCGATGAACGTGCGATTGCCGTGGATCATCGACTTCGATTGGTCTTCGACCATCTCGACCAGCATTTCGACTGCGCACTGGAAGCGGCCCGGCACGCCGGAGGTCGCCTTACGCGCAGCGAGACGCAAGATGAAAATGGTGACGAGACCGCACACGATCGACCAGAAAAGCGTATCGAGATTCCAGACGTGGATGTCGAAAATCGACGTCTGATGAGCGGTGGAAAAATTCTGCAAGTGGTGCGCAATGTACTCGGACGGATCCAGAGCGCGCGTTCCTTCGCTAGCTGCCATATCGTTAATGCCACCCAAATTGTCGAAAATCTTTCCGGGCCGCTCCCGCCGCAATGCTTTATTGCGGGAACACGCCAGCGCGGGTCTTTGTCGAACCCGCGCGCCTCGTTGCTGACGCAGCGTTGTTCACGCCTCGCACCAGCCTAATGTCTCGTTTGCTTCATCGCCAGGCGAGCGCAATCCAGTACGTCTTGAGAGCGATGAGATAGGTCACGAGCAGCGGAATCCACCGTACGTCGTGATACCAGAAGGCGATGGCAATAAACATCGCGATCGTTGTCCCCATCTTGAGCGCTTCACCGATCATCCAGCTCATGGCTGTCTGGGCGCCGCTCAACTTCTTAAGACGTGCCGCGAACAATGCGCTCGGCACCCAGCAAATCGCTCCTCCCAGGAAGGCGGACAGCGCAGCAGCGCCCGGCGGCTCGTAGAACAGCCACCACAACAGCGTCGCACCCAGGGACAAAACCATTTGCGCAATCACGACCTTGAACGGTGTAACGCGCGATGGACGACTCACGTTCGGGCCGAACAGTTTTTCGGCCTCGGCCCGCGTGAGCGGAACGATATTGTTATCTTGCTGCTCGGCATCCCACGCCTCGTCATGCACGGCGCGCTGACCGTCAGTCGCTTGCGGGCCGCTGCGCTCGTGACGGTTTTCGTCGTGCCGTTGTTGCGGCGTTTGGTTCGACGCTTTGACCGCCATCGCAGTGTTCCGCAGAGTCCTGTTCAGTCCGCGAGCTTTCGCACCGCTTACGGGATTGCCTAGCAAATAAATCCGGGCGATTGTAAGCGATAGTTGCAGGCAATTCAAGACTTTAGCCCGACCAATAACCCGCATGAAACGGTGCTTCACGATACGGGAAAGCTCCGATTTTCATGCTGTCGGACTGCAAATGTAAGGACGTCGCGGGAAACCGGGAAATGCGGGCCGGACTATGCTAGAGCGGCACGTTTGAACGCGTGTTTTTGCCACACGCACGAGTGTCAAAAACGCAACAGAAGCCAGCCGCCGATTGCACCGCTCACGACCCAGAACGGGATCGAAAAGAGGTGAAATTGCGCCCACATTCCACGCTGTCCTGAAAGCCTCACTGCAATCAGATTCGCCAGCGAACCGATCGCGAATCCGAAGCCGCCGACGCTGACGCCGAACGCAAGCGCTCGCCAATCCCTGGAAAACTCGGCCAGCATGATCGCTGCGGGCACATTGCTGATGAACTGGGAGAGCACGGCGCCCGCCGCGTAGGCGCGCAGTGGCGTTGCGAGATGCAACTGCCCGACAGCGTTGTGTACCCACGGCAGCGCTGCAACGCTTCTCAATACGATGAACATGAATACGAAGATCAGCAGCAAGAGCCAGTCGATCTTCAGAACGATTCGCGGCCGCCAGAAGATAAATCCGGCGCCGACGCCAATCAGTCCGATGCCCGCCCGATGAGAATCGGCGAGAAGCACGAATGCTGCAAACAAGATGACGGCAATGCCAAGCAACGGACGATCGACGGGATGCGGTTCTGTGTCGTTCGACAGATCCAGCGCGGTCCGCTTGAACGATACCGCGGCCAACGCGTACAGCATCGCCATCAGCGCGAAGCACAAAGGCGCGAGCGCCAGCACGAATCCGCCGAATGAGACGCCGCTCGTTTGCCAGAGAAACAGGTTTTGCGGATTGCCCAAGGGCGTGAGGATCGAGCCAGCGTTGACCGCTATCGCGATGAAAATGACCAGCCGCTTGAGCGGCAGCGGCGTCAACTCGTTCAGCGACAGTGCCAGCGGCACAACGACGAATAACGCGACATCGTTGGTGAGCAACGTCGACAGGGCAGCCGCGAGCGTGATCAACAGATACGCCAACGCTCGCTGCGACCGGATGTGATGGACGACGCGATGCGCGAGCCATATCAGGAATCCTGAATATTCGACGGCTTTCGTCAAGATCAGCAGGCCGGCAAGCGTCATCACCGTCTGCCAGTCGACCAGCGCGGGCAACGATCCCCACGGATGCGGATGAAAAACCTGCAATGCGATCAACGCAACGACGAGCACGGTGAGGACCGGCTCCTTCGTTGCATAGTGGATGATCGTACGCAGCAGGTTGCGATGCGATCTTAACGCTTGTTCGGCAACGGGCATCGGAGACGGTTCTTATGCAGCAGCTGCGTTGCCGCGCAAGCGGGCGAGAATGCCTTCCAGCGCGTCGAGGTCGCCGAAATCGACCAGCACCTGCCCTCGCCCACGGCGTCCGAGCTTGATCTTCACCGTGGCGGCAAGCAGATCCGACAGCTCCTCTTCGAGCCGTCGCGTATCGCGGCCGCCGTCGTTGTTCGCTTTCGCCTTCACAGCGGGTACAGCTTTGGTCGTCGCCGTGACCAGCTTTTCGGTTTCGCGCACCGACATGCGCTTGTTGACGACCTGGTTCGCGAGCGTAATCTGCGTGGCTCCGTCCACGGCCAGCAGTGCGCGCGCGTGGCCCATGTCGAGGTCGCCGGCGAGCAGCATCGTTTGCACAGGAGACGCGAGATTCAGCAGACGCAGCAGATTTGACACCGCGCTGCGCGAGCGCCCCACCGACTCGGCCGCCTGTTCATGCGTGAAGCTGAACTCATCGAGTAGCCTCTGGATACCCTGCGCTTCTTCAAGAGGATTCAGATCTTCCCGCTGGATATTCTCGATAAGCGCCATCGCGGCGGCGGCCTGATCGGGCACGTCGCGCACGAGGACAGGTACTTCATCGAGACCAGCGAGCCGCGCAGCGCGAAAACGCCGCTCGCCGGCGATGATTTCAAACTTCTCGGGAGAAACGGGCCGCACCAGAATCGGCTGCATCAGACCCTGAGCGCGAATGCTGGCCGCCAGTTCCTGCAGCGCACCCTCGTCCATCCGCGTGCGCGGTTGATACTTGCCCGCCTGCATCTTGTCGAGCGGCAACGTGTGAGGTGCGCCGTTGATCTTCACCGCTTCCGTGATATCCGCGCTTCCGCCGAGCAGTGCCTCCAGCCCCCTGCCCAGCCCCTTCTTCCGTGCTACTGCGTTCATCGTGGTTCCTCGATCCGCTTTGGATGATTGACGCTGCGTCATAGCATGCGCACCCGCTCGATCATTTCCGCGCCGAACTGCACATACGCCTGCGCGCCGCGCGATGCGCGGTCGAACACGACACCCGGCAGACCGTAACTCGGCGCCTCGGCGAGTCGCACGTTCCGCGGAATGACGACGTCGAACACCTTGTCTCCAAAGTGCTCTTTCAATTGCTCAGACACCTGCTGTTGCAGCGTGATGCGTGGGTCGAACATGACGCGCAACAAGCCGATCACTTTCAGATCTCGATTCAGGTTCGCATGCACCTGCTTGATGGTATTGATGAGGTCCGACAGGCCCTCGAGCGCGAAGTATTCGCACTGCATCGGAATAACGACGCCATGCGCGGCGCAGAGTCCGTTCAGCGTCAACAGCGACAGCGCGGGAGGACAGTCGATCAGCACGAAGTCGTAGTCCGGCACGACCTGCGCAATCGCCTCCTTGAGCTGGCGCTCGCGATTCTCCATGCCCACGAGTTCGACTTCCGCCCCGGCCAGTTCGCGATTCGCCGGCAATACATCATACGAAACGGCTTCCGACTTCACTCGCGCATCGGCTACCGAGACGCCGTCGACCAGCACTTCATAAACCGTGTTTTCGCACGCGGCTTTGTCGACGCCGCTGCCCATGGTGGCGTTGCCTTGCGGATCGAGATCGATGAGCAGGACGCGTTGTCCCTGCGATGCGAGGCTCGCGGCGAGATTGACCGCGGTCGTCGTTTTGCCGACTCCACCCTTCTGGTTCGCAACGCAGAAGATTTTTGCCATCTGTTAGGTGTCCCTTTGCAGCCTGTTTAACGAAATTTCGATTTGAAATTCAGCCTACCGTGACCTCGATCAGATGCCGCTCGGCATCCAACGCAGGCACTCTGAGACGAATCACTTGCTTCACGTGGGCGCCTTCAGGCAGCCGCTCGATTTCCCCATCCGGTCGAACGCCCTTCATTGCCCAGATTGCGCCATCGTCCGCGACGAGGTGACGGGCCAGTGTAACGAAATCCGCAAGCTCTGCGAATGCACGCGAGACGATCGCATCAAACTTTCCTGGAACCTCGATTCCTGGCCGCAGATTTTCGACGCGCCCCGTCACAACCGACAGATTTCCCAAGCCCAGTTCCGCCTTAGCTTGCGACTGGAACGCGGACTTTTTCTGAACGATGTCGTTGACGGTGATGGACCACTCGGGAAACACGATTGCCAGGACGATACCTGGCAGCCCGCCGCCCGAGCCGACGTCCAACAGCGTTGCAGGACCGAGGGTGGCCAGGTGCGGAACGATCGAAAGAGAATCCAGGATGTGCTGTATCAGCATTTGCCTCGGATCGCGGATCGCCGTCAGGTTGTAGACGGCGTTCCATTTGGCCAGCAACGCAACGTAGTCGAGGAGTTTGCCCTTTTGTTCCGCTGTCAGGTCGATGTCGAGTTCGCGCAGACCTTCTTCAAGCAGAGCGGCGAGCGTCTCGCGCCCCGCTGTCGTATCGATACGCGCCGTCATTGAGCCACCGGCGAGTTGTCGGTGCCTGCGCTGGCCGGTTTCTGCGCACGCCGACCAAGGCCGCGCTTCAGGTGAACCATCAGCAGTGAGATTGCAGCCGGGGTGATGCCCGAGATGCGCGACGCCTGGCCGATCGTTTCCGGGCGGAACTGCGTCAGCTTCTGACGTGCCTCGAACGACAACCCACGGACCTCCGAATAATCGAGATTTTCTGGCAACCTCGTGTTCTCGTGCGCCTCGTTTCGTTCGATCTCACCTGCTTGCCGCTCGATATAGCCCTGATATTTGACGCCGATCTCGATTTGCTCCTTGATCTGCGCGAGCAGCACTTCGTCATGGGCCAACGCTTCAGCCGGACCGCAGGCGCCTTCGCGCAGAGCGCAGACGCCGTCGTACGAAACTCCGGGGCGCCGCAACAGATCGGCCAGACTGTACTCATGGTCAATAGGCTTGCCGAGCAATGCCGTCGCTTCCTCAGACGAAAGCGTCTTCGGATTGACCCACGTGGTGCGCAGCCGCTCTGTTTCACGTGAAACAGCGTCGCGCTTTCGGCTGAAAGCATCCCAACGCTCGTCGTCAACTACGCCGAGTTCGCGGCCGATCTCGGTCAGACGCATGTCAGCGTTGTCTTCGCGCAGGCTCAAGCGATATTCCGCGCGGCTGGTGAACATCCGGTAAGGCTCAGAGACGCCACGCGTGACCAGATCGTCCACCAGCACGCCCAGATAAGCCTGATCCCGGCGCGGACACCACGCTTCCTTATCCTGGACGTATAAACCGGCATTGATCCCGGCCAGCAGGCCTTGGGCCGCCGCCTCTTCGTAGCCGGTAGTGCCGTTGATCTGACCGGCAAAGAACAGGCCGCTGATCACCTTCGTTTCCAGGGATGCCTTCAGTCCACGCGGATCGAAGTAGTCATACTCGATCGCATAGCCGGGTCGTAGGATATGCGCGTGCTCCAGACCGACCATCGAGCGGACCAGCTCGAGCTGAACGTCAAACGGCAGACTGGTGGAGATTCCGTTCGGATAAAACTCGTTCGTGGTCAAGCCTTCCGGCTCCAGAAAGATCTGATGCGACTCTTTCGAAGCGAAACGGTGAATCTTGTCCTCAATCGACGGGCAATAACGCGGTCCAACCCCTTCGATTACGCCCGTGTACATCGGCGAACGGTCAAGACCGCTGCGGATGATGTCGTGAGTTTGGGAATTGGTATGCGTCACCCAGCAAGGCACCTGACGCGGATGCTGCTCGACGCGTCCGAGGAACGAGAACACGGGGATCGGATCGAGGTCGCCCGGCTGCTCTTCCAGCTTCGAGAAATCGATCGTACGGCCGTCGATACGCGGCGGTGTGCCCGTCTTCAGCCGGCCTTGCGGCAGCTTCAACTCCTTGAGGCGCGCCGACAGCGACACCGCAGCTGGGTCCCCTGCCCGCCCGCCCGTGTAGTTATTGAGGCCGACGTGGATCTTCCCATCGAGGAAGGTGCCCGCCGTCAACACCACCGCACGTGAGCGAAAACGAACCCCGACCTGCGTCACGGCGCCGACAACGCGGTCACCTTCGACCATCAAATCGTCGACGGACTGCTGAAAAAGCCAAAGATTAGGCTGATTTTCGAGACGATGGCGGATCGCCGCCTTGTACAGAATGCGGTCAGCCTGCGCGCGCGTGGCCCGAACGGCGGGCCCCTTCGACGAGTTGAGAATGCGGAATTGAATCCCGCCTTCGTCAGTAGCAGCCGCCATTGCGCCGCCGAGCGCGTCGACTTCCTTGACCAGATGGCCTTTGCCGATGCCGCCGATCGACGGATTGCAGCTCATCTGACCGAGGGTTTCGATGTTGTGCGTCAGCAAAAGCGTCTTGTTGCCCATGCGCGCGGACGCCAAAGCGGCTTCCGTGCCGGCATGACCGCCGCCAACGACGATTACGTCAAACTCTGTGGGATAAAGCATCGCGGATCTCACGCGGGATCCAGCGTGAGCCTAAAAGAAAGTATGGGCGAAATTATAGCGGGTTCGCTTTTGGCCCGAATTCCATCCAGACGGTATAGGACGAAAAAACGGCGTGTTTCACGTGAAACACGCCGCTCATTTGACAGCCAATCCGCCAAAAAATCCCGTTGCTAGGCGACTTTCTTCGTCAGACCCAAATAGGTTTCGATAACACGCGGGTTTTGCGCCAATTCGTTCGCCGCTCCTTCCAGGGCGAGTTCTCCTGTTTCGAGAACGTAGCCATAGTCGGAGATCTGCAGCGCAGCGCGTGCATTCTGTTCAATCAGCAGCGTGGCAACACCCGTCTGACGCAGCCCGCTGATGATGTGAAAAATCTCCTTCACGATCAACGGCGCCAAGCCCAAGCTCGGTTCATCGAGCATCAGCAGGTCCGGCTTGCCCATCAACGCGCGTCCAACTGCCAACATTTGCCGCTCGCCGCCCGACAGCGTTCCGGCCGCCTGTTTGCGACGCTCTTTTAATCGCGGAAAAAGCTGGAACACCGGCTCAAGCTGGTCGAGATAATTCCGTTCGCCAGCACGCTTGCGGCGATACGCACCCAGAATCAGATTGTCCTCGACCGTCATCGCAGCAAACAACTCGCGCTTTTCCGGCACAAGACACATACCGCGCGCGACCCGCTTCTCGACGGGAACGTGGCTCACGTCCTCGTCCCGGTACATGATCGCGCCCTTTGCATGCCCCGTTACGGGTAACGCGCCCATGACCGCATTCAGCAGCGTAGACTTACCCGCGCCATTCGGCCCGATCACCGAGACGATCTGCCCGGGGCCGACGGCGATTTTCGCGCCATGCAGCGCTTCGACCTTTCCGTAGCGCACGGAAAGACTACTGACTTCAAGAATCGGCGCAGCCGTTGTCTGATTCACCATCACTCCACCCCGCCCAGATAAGCTTCCAGCACGGCCGGATCGTTCTGCACGTCTTGCGGCAAGCCTTCCGCGATACGCGTCCCAAATTCCATGACCACCAGTCGGTCCGTCAGGTTCATCACGAAATCCATGTCGTGTTCGACCAATAGCACGCTCATCCCTTCTTCTCGAAGCTTGCGCAGAAGCGTCGCCAGTTGCTGCTTTTCCTGATAGCGCAGGCCGGCCGCCGGCTCATCGAGCAGCAGAAGCGTCGGATCGCAGCACAGCGCACGTGCAATCTCCAGAATCCGCTGCTTGCCCAGCGCGAGGCTGCCCGCTTCGTCGTACATATGCTCTTCGAGACCCACGCGCCGGATCTGGCGAGCCGCTTCCGCCATCAGACGCGCCTCCTCGGCGACATTCAGGCGTGCCACGCTGCGCCACACGCCCGCATGCCCGCGCAGATGCGCGCCGATGGCGACATTCTCCAGCACGGTCATACCCGGCAGCAGCTTGACGTGCTGGAACGTGCGCCCGATGCCGCGTCTGACGATTTCACGTGAATTGAGCGCATCGATACGTTCGCCCTGGAACGAAATCGCACCGCTCGTCGGCTGCAGGACGCCCGTGACCAGATTGAAGGTCGTCGATTTGCCGGCGCCGTTAGGCCCGATCAACCCAATGATCTGCCCCGCCTTTACTTCGAAGCTGACATCGTTGACGGCCACCAGACCGCCGAACTGCTTACGCGCCTTGTCCACCACCAGCAGGGATTCTCCCGCAGCCGGCTTGCTGCGCTGCGGCAAAGCATCCGCATGATCCGGCACGTGCGCGCGCGGACCGCGCGGGAACATCCGCGCGACGAACGGCCACACACCTTGGCGTGCATACTGCAAAAGCAGCACCATCAGGACGCCAAAAACGATGATCTCGAAGTTGCCGTTTTCACCGAGGAGTTTCGGCAGCAGCGTCTGCAGATAGTCCTGGAGAATCGTCAGGATTGCCGCGCCCAGCACCGCGCCCCACACATGCGCGACGCCGCCGACCACGGCCATGAACAGAAACTCGATCCCGTGATTCAGGCCGAAAGGCGTCGGATTCACCGCGCGCTGCAAATGCGCGTACAGAAAGCCCGAAATTGCCGCCAGCACCGCCGCGTAGACGAAAATGACTACGCGCATCCACGCCGTATTCACGCCCATTGCTTCCGCCATCAGACCACCGCCGCGCAGCGCGCGAATCGCACGCCCAGGCCGGCTATTAAGCAGATTCTGAACAGAAACCACGGCGCCGAGCACGACGATCCAGATCAGGTAGTAGATGTGGCGGCCCGATTCCAGGTTGATGCCGAGCACGTTCAGCACCGGAATTCCGTTGATCCCGTCGTACTTGCCGAGCATCTCCATATTGCCGAACAGGAAGAACAACGCGAGACCCCATGCGATCGTTCCGAGCGGCAGGAAGTGGCCCGACAGCCGCATCGTGACGGCGCCCAGCAGCAGCGCGATAAGCGCCGTCAGCACGACGCCGACGATCAGCGCGAGCCAGGGTGAGACGCCGAAGTGCGTCGTCAGATAGGCCGTCGCATAGGCGCCCACGCCGACGAACGCCGCCTGCCCAAAGCTCGTCATGCCGCCGATACCCGTCAGCAGCACCAGCCCGATCGCCACGATCGAATACAGCCCGATGTAGTTGAGCAGCGTCACCCAGTACTCGGGTACGCGGATCGGCTGCGGCAGCACGGGCAGCGCGAACATCACGACGAGGAACAACCAGAAGAACCTGTTTTTCATGATGCGTTTCATCGCGTCACTCCTCCTCTTCTTCCGCATGCGGGCTGGCGAGACTCCGCCAGAGCAGCACGGGAATGATCAGCGTGAACACGATCACTTCCTTATAGGAGCTGGCCCAGAACGACGAATACGACTCCAGCAAGCCGACGAGTATCGAACCCGCGAAAGCCAGCGGATAACTGACCAGCCCGCCGATAATCGCACCGACAAAGCCCTTCAGACCGATCAGAAAGCCCGAGTCGTAGTAGATGGTCGTGAGCGGCGCGACGAGAATCCCGCACAGCACGCCGAGACCGGCCGCGAGCGTGAACGCGAGCCGTCCCGCCTGCGTCGTGCCGATGCCGACGAGCTGCGCGCCGAGCCGGTTCACCGACGTCGCGCGCAATGCCTTGCCGGAAATCGAGCGATCGAAATACACGTACAACACGCCGATCAGCACCACGGCCACGCCGATCACCCACACGCTCTGCCCCGAGATCGACAGGCTGCCGACGTTGAAGGCCGAATCGGTAAAGGCGTTGGTCCGCGAGCCTTCGGCGCCGAACATCACGAGCCCGAGGCCGACCATCGCGAAGTGCACGGCGACGGATACGATCAGCAGCAACAACGTCGTCCCTTCGGCAACCGGCTCATAGGCGAGGCGATAAACGAACGGCCCCATCGGCACCACGATCAGCAGCGTCAGCGCGATCTGCGCGAGCATCGGCAGCGGCTGCATGAATACGCCACGCGTGACAGCGTAGACGGCAACGGGAAACAGCAGATACTTGCCGACCAGCATCACCAGCGTGCGCGCCGCATGACGCCGCCGCTCCGCATGCCGCGCCATGCCGGTTACCTCGACAACGAAGCACGCGAGCCCCATGGCCATCAGCAGCCAGCACGTCGCCGGAAACTTCTGCGTCTGCAGTGCGGCGAGCGTCAGCGCGCCGTACGACACGAACTCCCCTTGCGGGATGAAAATGGCGCGCGTCACGGAGAACACCAGCACCAACGCGAGCGCGAGCAATGCGTAGATCGCGCCGGTCGTGATGCCGTCCTGCGCGAGGATCGCCGCAATTGATAGATCCATACTTCCTCGTCTTGGAACGTCGATATCGAAACTAAGAAACAATGAGAGCAGGCTCAACGACCACCCGCCGCGAAGCGAAGCCTAAACACATAAAACAACTGCCGCGCCTGAGATACGGCGCGGCAGAGCTTGCCATTGTTATCGATCAGAAAGTGCTGCGTGGCTTAAGGACATTCGCATGTGCTCGCCACCACGCCCTTGCGCGAGAGGCGCGTACCGTCTTAGTCGTTTTGGAGTTTCCACTTGCCGTCTGAGATTTCGACGATCACGCGTGCGCGCTTGTCGAGACCGTTATGGTCAGTGGGCGTCGTGTTCATGATGCCGTGCGAGAGTGGCAAGTCCTTGACGTTCTCGAGCGCTTCACGCAACGCGACGCGGAAAGCTTCCGTGCCCGGCTGGCCTTTCTTCAGCGCCTCGGGAATCGCGCGCTGGAGCATCTGGCCTGCATCCCACGCGTGACCGCCGAAGGTCGCCACCGTGCCCACGCCATAGGCCTTCTCGTACGCGTTCTTGTACGCGAGCGACGACTTCTTCACCGGGTTCGTATCGGGCAACTGATCGGCGACGAGAATCGGGCCTGCGGGCAGCAATTCGCCGTCGCAGTCCTTGCCGCACACCCGCAGGAAGTCGTTGTTCGCAACGCCGTGCGTCTGATAGATCTTGCCTTTGTAGCCGCGCTCCTTGAGCGCCTTCGCCGGTAGCGCGGACGGCGTGCCCGCGCCGGCGATCAGCACCGCATCCGCATTCGATGCAGCGAGCTTCAGCACCTGACCCGTCACCGATGCATCGGTGCGGTTATAGCGCTCGTTCGCGACGAGCTTCAGATGATGCGCTTCCGCCGCCTTGCTGAACACGTTGTACCAGTTCTCGCCATAGGCGTCCGCGAAGCCGATGAACGCAACCGTCTTCACGCCGTGCTTCTCCATGTACTCGGCGATCGCATCGGCCATCAGACCGTCGTTCTGCGGCGTCTTGAATGCCCACGCGCGCTTCGCGTCCATCGGCGAAATGATGGCCGCTGATGCCGCGAGTGAGATCACCGGCGTCTTCCCTTCCGAAACGGGATCGAGCATCGCCAGCGAATTCGGCGTGACCGTCGAACCAATGATCGCATCGACGTGATCCTCGTCGATCAGCTTGCGCGTGTTCTGCACGGCGCGACTCGTATCCGACGCATCGTCGAGCACGATGTACTGCACGCTCTTGCCGGCGATTTCCTTAGGCAGCAGCGCAATCGTGTTCTTCTCAGGAATGCCGAGCGAGGCCGCCGGTCCCGTCGTAGACAACGTGACCCCAATCTTCACCTGCGCCATCGCCGCACTTGCGCCGCACACCATCGCCATCGCGATTGCGGTACGGACCCATTGTTTTGTCGTTTTCATTGCTTGTCTCCAAACGCTTTAAATGCGTGTCGTAATCCGGTTCGAGAACCGGGTAACTGAATCTAGTTATCGGGTATAAGCCTGCCAAGCATGGTTTTCCCTGCTCGTTGCAATTGCGTCAAACCTCAAACACAGGCTCTACCGCTTTAGTCGTCTCCCCTGCACATTGCACGGCTTTTTATTCAGACATCTCGCGTGCAATAAAAAAGACGCGTCAACTGCTCGCGTCTTTTTTGTGAATTGGAATTCGTTAATTCGCCTCGCTTAATCGGAAGCAAGCTTCCATTTGCCGTCGACGATTTGCACCATCACACGTGCACGCTGATCGAGACCCGCGTGATCGTTCGCGCTCATGTTGAAGATGCCGTGCGAGCCAGGCAGATCTTTCGTGTCTTCGAGCGCGGCGCGCAGTGCTTCGCGGAATTGCGGCGTACCGGGCTGGCCCTTCTTCAACGCGATGGGAATGGCGTGCTGCAGAAGCAGGCCCGCGTCCCACGCGTGACCGCCGAACGTCGAGATCGAGCCCGCGCCGTTGGCGCCTTCATACGCGCGCTTGTACGCGAGCGAAGCCTTCTTCACAGGATTCGAATCGGGCAGCTGATCGGCGACGAGCAGCGGACCAGCGGGCAGATACGTGCCTTCGCAATCCTTGCCGCACACGCGCAGGAAGTCGTTATTCGCGACGCCGTGCGTCTGATAGTACTTGCCCTTGAAGCCGCGTTCGCGCAGCGTCTTTTCGGGCAATGCGGCAGGCGTGCCCGCGCCGGCGATCAGCACGGCATCCGGGTTCTGCGACATCATCTTGAGCACCTGGCCCGTCACGGACGCATCGTTGCGCGCGAAACGTTCATTCGCGACGACCTTGATTTTCTTGAGATCGGCAGCCTTGCTGAACTCCTTGAACCAGCTCTCGCCGTAGGCGTCCGAGAAGCCGATGAATGCCACCGACTTCACGCCGTGGTTCGACATGTGCTGCGCGATGGCTGTCGCCATCAGGATGTCGTTCTGCGGCGTCTTGAAGACCCACGAGCGCTTCGGGTCCATCGGCTCGACGATCGATGCCGCCGCGGCCATCGAGATCATCGGCGTTTGCGTTTCGTTGGCGATGTCGATCATGGCCAGCGAGTTCGGCACGACGGTCGAGCCGATCAGCGCGTCGACGTGATCTTCACTGGTGAGCTTGCGTGCGTTCTTGACGGCTTGCGTCGAATCGGTCGCATCGTCGAGAACGATGTAGTCGATCTTCTGGCCCGCGATTTCCTTCGGCAGAAGCGCGCTGGTGTTCTTCTCCGGAATGCCAAGCGAGGCTGCGGGCCCCGTCGCCGACACTGTCATACCGATTTTCACGTCCGCGAATGCCGCGCCGCTATAGGTTGCGCACACGCCTGCCGCGACGAGTGCCGCGCTGATCCACCGCAATGCCGACTTCATTCCGCTCCTCTACGCCCCGATGTTCGAATGGATTCGAATGTCCCAAAGGCCGACCCGATGGTCGGCGAATGGCGAGTGTAGCGGACCCATACCGCAGGCGGCAAGCGCTTTGAAGGCTTTGAATCTTTGGGGAAAAGCGGCGGGCGTAGTGTGAGAGAAAACGCCAGATTTACAATGCCGTGCGGTCCAGGAAGGCGCGCTGGAGAAGATAGGTTTTGAACGGAAAAAGTAAAAAGCGCTGTTGGATTTCGTCCAACAGCGCTTTTGTATGGGCACTTATGCGCCTCATGTCTCCTCGTTCTCCACCTGCAAAATTCGGTGCATCAGAACTGTGTGAAGATTAAACGGGGGACGCTTCACGAGCAACTAGCATTTACCCTAGTGGTGCAGCGCCGCACAGAAATGGGGCGCATTCTTGTAGTTTCGCTCCATGTTCGCGTCATTTCGCGGCGGCTACCGGTTATTTCGGATCGCAAACTGATTTCTACCCGGTTCAGGCACGCAACGGTTTGACCCGTTGCACGATCTCGCCGACGATGCCGCGCCGGAACGCCAGCACGCACGCGATGAAAATAAGGCCTGTGACGATTGTCGCCGACTCGCCGAGTGATCGGAACCACTCAACACCCGTCACCGACGCCAGCCCACTGCCGATATCGCCAAGCCGGTCCTCGAGCGCGACGATCAACGCGGCGCCGAGCAACGGCCCGAACAGCGTGCCCATGCCGCCCACCAGCGTCATCAGCACGACGAGGCCCGACATCGTCCAGTAGGCGTCGCCGAGCGTTTCAAAGCCCAGCACCAGCACCTTGAGCGAGCCGGCAAGACCCGCCAGCCCCGCCGACAGAATGAACGCCAGCAGCTTGAAGCGGTTCGTATCATAGCCGAGCGAGATCGCGCGGGGCTCGTTCTCCTTGATCGCGATCAGCACCTGCCCGAACGGCGAATGGACGATCCGCACAATCAGCAGGAACGCGAGCACCATCACGGCCAGCACGACGAAGTACAGCGTCAGATCGGAAGACAGGCTCAACGCGCCGAACAGTTTGCCGCGCGGCACGCCTTGCAGGCCATCTTCGCCGTGCGTGAACGGCGCCTGCAGGAACACGAAGTAGACCATCTGCGCGAGCGCGAGCGTCACCATGGCGAAGTAGATGCCCTGCCGGCGGATGGCGAACAGACCGACGACAAAGCCCAGCAGCGTCGCCGCCGCCACGCCCGCTATGACGCCGAGTTCAGGCGACATGCCGAGCGTCTGGATCGCGTAACCGGTGACGTAGCCCGCCGATGCGAGAAACATCGCGTGTCCGAACGACAGCAGGCCCGTATAGCCAATCAGCAGATTGAATGCGGCCGCGAACAGCGCAAAGCACAACACCTTCATCACGAACACGGGATACGCGCCGACAAACGGTGCAACGATGAGCCCGATCAGCAGCAGAACGTAGAGCGCTTTTCTCTGCATCATTTTTCCTTGCCGAAGAGACCTGCCGGACGCACCAGCAATACGAGCGCCATGATCACGAAGACCACGGTCGCCGACGCTTCCGGATAGAACACACGTGTGAACCCTTCGATCACGCCCAGCAAAAGGCCCGTGAGGATCGAACCCATGATCGAGCCCATGCCGCCGATCACCACGACCGCGAACACCGTGATGATCATCGGCTGGCCCATCAGCGGCGAGACCTGGATCACGGGTGCCGCGAGCACGCCGGCAAACGCGGCCAGCGCGACGCCGAAGCCGTACGTGAGCGTGACCATCATCGGTACGTTCACGCCAAAAGCCTCGACGAGCTTCGGGTTCTCCGTGCCCGCGCGCAGATACGCGCCAAGACGCGTCTTCTCGATCACGAACCACGTCGCGAAGCACACCATCAGCGACGCGACGACCACCCACGCGCGATAGTTCGGCAGGAACATGAAACCAAGATTGGTTGCGCCTGCAAGCGCCGACGGCACGTCGTACGGCTGCCCTGACGAACCGTAGATCGAATGGAACACGCCTTCGACGACGAGCGTGAGCCCGAACGTGAGCAACAGGCCATAGAGGTGATCGAGCTTGTACAGCCAGCGCAGCATCGAGCGTTCGATCACGATGCCGAACAGCCCGACGAGCACGGGCGCGAGCACCAGCATCACCCAGTACGGCAGACTGAAATACGACAGGCCCATCCATGTGAGCATCGCGCCCAGCATGAACAACGCGCCGTGCGCGAAGTTGATCACGTTGAGCAGACCGAAGATCACCGCCAGCCCCAGACTCAGGATCGCGTAGAACGAACCGTTCACGAGACCGAGCAGCAACTGGCTGAGCATCGCCGGTAGCGGAATGCCAAAGATATCCATTGAATCCGCCGTCAGAATAATATCGACGCAGTTCACTCACGAGACACAACGGGCGGCGCTGCGCCGCCCGTTACATCCCCCGCTGCGAACCGCTTACTTCCAGAGCGCGCAGCGCGTCTCCGCTTTCGTTCCGAATGCCTGGTCGCCAGGAATCGTCGCGGTGATCTTGTAGTAATCCCACGGCTCTTTCGATTCCGACGGCTTCTTCACTTCCATCAGGTACATGTCGTGGATCATGCTGCCGTCCTGACGGATGTAGCCCTTCGCGTAGAAATCGTCGATCTTCGCCTTGTGCAGCTGATCCATCACCTTGTCACTGTCGGTCGTGCCAGCTGCCTGCACGGCCTTCAGATACGTGGTGACGGCCGAATAGTCCGCTGCCTGCAAACTGGTCGGCATCTTCTTCATCTTGTCGAAGTAGCGCTGCGCCCACTTGCGGGTATTGGCGTCCTTGTTCCAATACCAGCTATCGGTGGCGACGAGGCCCTGCGTCGTTTCAAGTCCGAGGCTGTGGATATCGGTCAGGAAGATCAGCAGCGCGGCGATCTTCATCGACTTCGTCACGCCGAATTCCTTGGCGGCCTTGATCGCGTTGATGGTGTCGCCGCCCGCATTCGCGAGACCCAGCACCTGCGCCTTCGATCCTTGAGCCTGCAACAGGAACGACGAGAAGTCCGATGCCGACAACGGATGACGCACCGTGCCGAGCACCTGTCCGCCATTCGCCTTGACCACGTCCGACGTGTTCTTTTCGAGCGCCTTGCCGAACGCGTAATCCGCCGTCAGAAAGTACCAGGTCTTGCCGCCCTGCTTCGTGACGGCCGAGCCCGTGCCTTTTGCGAGCGCCATCGTGTCGTACGCGTAGTGCACCGTGTACGGCGTGCATTGCTCGTTGGTGAGGTTGTCCGCGCCCGCGCCGATGTTGATGTACGGCACCTTCTTTTCGCCCGCAACCTGATTGGTCGACAACGCAGTGGCCGAGTTCGTGCCGCCGATGATCACGTTGACGCCGTCGCGGTCGATCCATTCACGCGCCCGCGAAGCAGCAATGTCCGCCTTGTTCTGGTGATCGGCGTAGACCAGTTCGACCGGCTTGCCATTGACCTTGCCGCCGAAATCGGCAATCGCCATGCGGATCGCTTCGAGGCCACCCTGGCCATCGATATCCGCATACAGACCGGACAGATCAGTGATGTAGCCAATCTTGACGGTCGCGCCATCGGCAGCCTGTGCGCTGCCGGCAGCGAACATCGTGCCCGCAGCGGCCGCAAAGCAGACTGCTGACAATCTGGCGAAGTTCTTCAGTTTCATGCGTGTCTCCTGTTTCCATGCTTGTGGTTATCAGAGGCATCTGGGTGTGTCGTGCGTCGCAGTTCCCATGACGACCCCGATTTCTGGTCGGGATGCGTCCACCCCACTTAGACGCCGAGCAAATCGTGCAGCACCGGCATTTTGCTTTCGAGTTCCTTTGCACCGAAATGCTCGACGATGCGTCCATGCTCCATCACATAGAAACGATCGGCGAGCGGCGCGGCGAAGCGGAAGTTCTGTTCGACCATCACGATGGTGTAGCCGCGCGCCTTCAGCGTCACGATCATGCGCGCGAGCGCCTGCACGATCACGGGGGCAAGGCCTTCGGAAATTTCATCGAGCAGCAAGAGGTTCGCGCCCGTGCGCAGGATGCGCGCGACGGCCAGCATCTGTTGCTCGCCGCCCGATAGACGCGTCCCCTGGCTCATGCGCCGTTCCTGGAGATTGGGAAACATCTGGTAGATCTCGTCGATGGACATCATCAACGACTTGTCGCCGACGGGCGGCGGCAGCATCAGATTTTCTTCGCACGACAGGCTCGAAAAGATGCCGCGCTCTTCGGGGCAATAACCGACGCCGCAATGCGCGATCCGATGCGTCGCCATCGAAATCGTCTCGCGTCCACCGACGCGGATCGAACCCGTGCGTCGTCCCGTCAGGCCCATGATCGCGCGCAGCGTCGTGGTGCGGCCCGCGCCATTGCGGCCGAGCAGCGTGACGACCTCACCGCGGCTGACGGTCAGATCGACGCCATGCAGGATGTGCGATTCGCCGTACCATGCCTGCAGCCCCGCTATTTCCAGCGCGGGCTCGCCGCTCACCACACTGACCGATGCGTCTTCCTGTTCGCTCACTGTGCTCATGCATGCGCTCCGGCAAGCGCCGCGTCCGCACTGCCCATATAGGCCTGCATGACGAGCGGGTTCTTCGAGACTTCCGCGTACGTGCCTTCGGCGAGCACCTCGCCGCGTTGCAGGACGGTAATCGTGTCGGAGATGCCGGCTATCACATTCATGTTGTGTTCGACCATCAGGATCGTGCGACCCGCCGATACTTTTTTGATCAGCGCCGTCACGCGGTCAACGTCTTCATGTCCCATGCCTTGCGTCGGTTCGTCGAGCAGCATCAGTTCGGGTTCCATGCCGAGCGTCGTGGCGATTTCGAGCGCGCGCTTGCGGCCATATGACAGTTCAACGGCGGGTACGTCGGCGAAATCGGTCAAGCCTACTTGCGTGAGCAGATCGATCGCGCGGTCGTCGAGTTGACGCAACGTGCGCTCGCTTCTCCAGAAATGAAACGCCGAGCCGAGCTGACGTTGAAGACCCACGCGAACGTTCTGCAATGCCGTCAGATGCGGAAATACAGCGGAAATCTGGAACGAGCGGATGATGCCGCGACGCGCGACCTGCGCAGGACGTTCGCCCGTGATGTCGATGCCGTCAAAGACGATCTGACCCGCAGTGGGCACGAGAAACTTGGTGAGCAGATTGAAGCAGGTGGTCTTGCCTGCGCCGTTCGGGCCGATGAGCGCATGGATCGAACCGCGCTTCACGCGCAGGTTCACACCGTTGACTGCGGTAAAACCCTTGAACTCACGAGTGAGCCCGCGCGTTTCGAGTATCGTATCGCCGAGAATCATGTTCCCTTCCATGCGAAGTAAGGCGAAGCATTACCGCGTTTTATTCCGCGCTGAAACGGCGCGACTGTTATTGGCGATGACACCCCCGTGCCAATCGTGGCGTGGTGCACCAATGCGGACGGTAATCCATGCCGCACCACGCAGCATGGATGCCATTGTCGCGCCAATGATGCAGCGCAATCATTGGGATTTGCACTTAGTGTTTAATGCGACCTTCACCACGCAAAACGTTAAACGTTGCGTGTCATGCAACGGACATCGGCGACGCGGTGTGGGTTTCGATGGTTTGACTGTCTCTTCGCGCACGGCGGTCGGCGCGAATCATGTCGCTCGCACGTTCCGCGATCATCAGTGTGGGCGAGTTCGTGTTGCCTGATGTGATGGTGGGCATCACGGACGCGTCGACCACTCGCAACCCTTCGACACCGATCACGCGCAAGCGGCTATCGGCGACAGCGCCGGGATCATTCGATGTGCCCATCCGGCATGTGCCGACGGGATGAAAGATGGTTGTACCGACTTGCCCCGCCGCGATCTGCAATTCTTCCTCGGTCTGAAACTGGATGCCGGGCAAGATCTCTTCGGGCCGATAGGGTTTCAAGGCAGGCGCGGCTGCAATGCGGCGCGTGAGACGCAGCGCATTCGCAGCGACGTGACGGTCGTAATCGGTGGACAGATAGTTCGGCGCAATCAGGGGCGCCACGTGCGGGTCGCGCGATTCGATGTGCACGCTGCCACGCGAAGTCGGACGCAAATGACACACCGACGCCGTGAACGCGTTGAAGCGATGCAAGGGATCACCGAACTTGTCGAGTGAAAGCGGCTGCACGTGATACTCGAGATCGGAACGCGTCAAAGATGTGTCGTTCACATCGGACTTCGCAAATGCGCCGAGTTGCGACGGCGACATCGACATCGGCCCGCTTTGCATCAGCAAATACTGCAGCCCGATCATCATCTTGCCCCACCAGTGCGCGGAGGCCGTATTCAATGTGCGCACGCCATGCACCTTATACGCCATGCGCAATTGCAAATGGTCCTGAAGATTTTCGCCTACGCCACGCAGATCGTTCACGACCTCGATGCCGAGATTCTGCAGACGCGCGCCATTGCCGATACCCGACAGTTCGAGCAGTTGCGGCGAGTTCACTGCGCCTGAACTCATGATGACTTCGATGCGCGCCTTCGCGATGTACTCGACATCGCCGCCACGATATTCGACACCGGCGCAGCGCTTGCCTTCGAATACGATGCGCTGTGTGTGCGCGCCCGTGATGACGGTGAGATTCGGCCGCTGCATCGCTGGCCGCAAAAAAGCCTTTGATGCATTCCAGCGAATGCCGCGCTTCTGGTTCACGTCGAAATAGCCGACGCCCGTGTTGTCGCCGCGATTGAAATCGTCTGTGGCGGGAATACCGGTTTCTTGCGCGGCTTCGGAGAACTTCTCAAGAATCTTCCATTTGAGGCGCTGCTTTTCCACACGCCATTGACCGCCCGCGCCGTGGAATTCATTTGCGCCGCCATGATGATCTTCGCTGCGTTTGAAGACAGGCAGCACGGCATCCCACGACCACGACGAATCGCCCGTCACACGCGCCCATTCGTCGTAGTCTTCGCGCTGCCCGCGCATATAGATCATGCCGTTGATCGACGAGCAGCCGCCCAATACGCGGCCTCGCGGATACGACAACGCACGTCCGTTGAGGCCGGGTTCCGCCTGCGTTTTATAAAGCCAATCGGTGCGCGGATTGCCGATGCAATAGAGGTAGCCGACGGGCACGTGAATCCAGTGGTAATCATCCTTGCCGCCTGCTTCGAGCAGCAACACGGTGACGTCGGGATCTTCGGTCAGGCGATTCGCAAGCACACAGCCCGCCGTGCCCGCACCGACCACGATGTAGTCGAATTCGCCTTCGAGTTTTCTTGCTGTCGTGCTCACCCTTGTCTCCTTCGCATGGCCACCTTGCATGGCGTCTGTTTGCGCTTTGAGCGTTCGTGCCGCTACTGTTTTTTGTTTATCAACACCACACGCGCGATGCGCACGGCACTGTGCTATTGAATGCACAATGCCGCGGCCATTCCAACCTGCTGATTCGTGTTACTTCGCAACGGGCATCGTGAACTCGGCGCCCTTCGCAATGCTGTCCGGCCAGCGCTGCATGATGCTCTTGTAGCGCGTATAGAAACGCACGCCTTCTTCCCCATACGCGTGGTGATCGCCAAACAGCGACCGCTTCCAGCCGCCGAACGAGTGCCATGCCATCGGTACGGGAATCGGCACATTGATGCCGACCATGCCAATCTGAATCTGACGCGAGAACGCGCGCGCAACACCGCCATCCGACGTGAATAGCGACACGCCGTTGGCAAACTCGTTCTTGTTGATGAGTTCGACAGCCGAAGCAAAATCGGGTACGCGCACCACGCACAACACGGGGCCGAAGATCTCTTCGCGATAGATCTTCATGTCGGTCTTCACATCGTCGAACAATGTGCCGCCGAGGAAGAAACCTTTCTCGTGACCCGGCACCTTATGCCCGCGTCCATCGACCACGAGCTTCGCACCCGCCTCGACACCTGCGTCGATATACCCCGACACTTTCTCGCGATGCGCCGCCGTCACGAGCGGACCCATTTCCGCTTCGCCTTCCATGCCGTTCATGATCTTCAGGGTCTTCACGCGCGGCGTGAGCCTGTCGATCAATTCGTCGGCGATATGACCGACTGCGACCGCAACGGAAATCGCCATGCAACGCTCGCCCGCCGATCCATACGCCGCGCCGATCAAGGCATCGACGGCCTGATCGAGGTCCGCATCCGGCATCACGACGAGGTGATTCTTTGCGCCGCCCAGCGCCTGCACCCGCTTGCCGTGCTTCGTGCCCTCCGTGTAGATGTATTCGGCGATGGGCGTCGAGCCGACGAACGACAGCGCGCTGACATCGGGATGCGCGAGCAATGCATCGACAGCCACCTTGTCGCCGTGCACGACATTGAACACACCATCCGGCAAGCCCGCTTCCTTCAGCAATTCGGCAAGCCGGATCGACGCCGACGGATCGCGTTCCGACGGCTTCAACACGAACGTATTGCCGCATGCGATCGCAACGGGGAACATCCAGCACGGGACCATCATCGGGAAGTTGAACGGCGTGATACCCGCGACCACACCCAACGACTGACGCAGGTTCCAGTTATCGATGCCACCGCCAATCTGATCGGTGAAGTCGGTCTTCAACAGATTCGGAATGCCGCACGCGAATTCGACGATCTCGATGCCGCGCATCACTTCGCCCTTCGCATCCGAAAACACCTTGCCATGCTCGCGCGTGATCAGTTCGGCGAGTTCGTCGTGGTGACGGTCGAGCAGTTCCTTGAACTTGAACAGCACGCGTGCGCGCTTGATCGGCGCCGTTTCGCTCCACGCGGGAAAGGCGGCCTTTGCGGCAGCGACGGCTGCGTCGACTTCGGTCACGCTCGCGAGCGGCACGCGCGACGACACCTCGCCTGTTGCCGGATTGAACACGTCGCCGAAGCGCTGGCTCGTGCCATCGATAGGACGGCCGTTGATCACGTGCGTCAGCGCGCGCACCTTGCCTTGATCTGTCTCGCTCATGGTGTCTCCTGTGTAGGGCTTTTTGACGGTCGATGCTGCAGCGCAATGCGGCACGCCTTTGCATGATGATTTGAAGCGTAATCGGCAAACGCGCGGCAAATCCAATGAGTAATGCTCAAATGCGATATAAGGCGCGTTAATATCAGCAGATGGACCTCACCCTGCTCCGCGCCTTCGCGACGGTCGCGCGCGAAGGCAATCTGACGCGCGCTGCCGCGCAATTGCATCTGACCCAGCCCGCAGTCAGTCTGCAGATCAAGAACCTGCAAACCGCGCTCGGCGTGACGCTGTTCACCCGCACGTCGCACGGCCTCGCGCTCACGCGCGACGGCCAGGCGCTGTTGCCGCACGCCGAGCGCGCCCTCGCGGCCGCCAGCGATGTCGAACGGGCGGCCGCCACGCTGCGCCAGGAAGTGCGCGGGCGTCTGCGCATCGGCACGATTCTCGATCCGGCGTTTCTGCGGCTTGGCGGGTTTCTGAAGCAGCTCGTCGAGACGTGGCCGCACATCGAAACGCAATTGCGGCACGGCATGTCCGGCTGGGTGCGCGACCAGGTGCGTGCGGGCGAACTCGACGTCGGTTACTACATCGGCCAGCCGGACGACGACGAACCGCGCGACAGCGCGATCTTTCACGCTGTCACCCTGACGCACTTTCAATACCGCGTGCTGGCGCCGCCCGGCTGGAAAGACCGCATGAAAGGCGCACGCGACTGGCGCGCGCTCGCTTCGTTTCCGTGGATCTGGACGCCGCCCGCGTCCGCGCACAACCGGCTGCTGACGCGCCGCTTCGCCGATGCCGGGGTCAAGCCCGTCAAGGTCGCAGAAGTGGATCAGGAACCGTCGATGCTCGATCTCGTCAAATCGGGCGTCGGCCTCACGCTCGCGCGAGATTCGACCGCACTCGCAGAAGCGCACGCGCACGCGCTGACGATCGTCGAAGGCATCACGGTGCCGACCGAGCTGACATTCATCACGCTCGCCGCGCACAAGGACGAGCCGGCGATCGCTGTGGCGCTGAAGCTGATCGAACAGCAGTGGTCGGCGTAAGCGACGCACGCGGAGCGCGCGCCATAACGCGAGAAGATGCGTTGCGCGATATGAGCCGACCTCATGACACACCGGAGGCTTTGCACCTTCCCGCGCCGTGGCCTTTAACCACATCGTCATGGGCTTTTTGCTAGATTGACGCTTTGCCCGCTTCTCCCCGCTGTTTTCCGTATCGCTTTGGTCTCTGCCGGCCGGTTTGCGCACTCAGGCAATCGGGGCGAACCCGTCGTCGTCAGAAGCCGTCCACGTTCATCTTTCGACAGGAGCTTCACATGGCCCGCAACATCGAAATCAAAGCCCGCGCGCAGCACTTCGAGCAGCTTCGCGAGCGCGCCGCTGCGCTTTCGCCTGACGCTCCGTTGATTTTTCGCCAGCAGGACTTTTTCTACGACGTGCCACGTGGCCGTCTGAAGTTGCGCCAGTTCGACGACGGCACACCCGCCGAACTGATCTTCTATCAGCGCGACGACCGCGACGGCCCGAAGGCGTCGTACTACACGCGCAGCCCGGTGACGAACCCGGAAGCGATGCACTCCCTGCTCGCCACCGCGCTCACCACGCGCGGCATCGTCACGAAGGAGCGCCATGTGTATATCGTCGGGCGCACGCGGATTCACCTGGACCGCGTCGACGGTCTGGGCGATTTCGTCGAGCTCGAAGTCGTGCTCGCGCAGGATGACGACGAAGAAGGCGGCGAAAAAGAAGCGCACGCCGTGTTCTCGAAGCTGGGCGTGCCGGAATCGGACCTGGTTGCCGTCGCCTATGTGGACATGCTGAATCAGGAGCCGTTGAAAGCCGCCTGATTTCAGATGTGCCGCGCGGTCAGACGGCGGCTGCGCCCGGCGTCAGATGACCGAGCGGCAATGGGCCGTTGCGCTTGAACGTCGTCAGCACGATGTACGAGCGCACGCTGTCGACGCCCGGCACCCGCATCAGCTTCTTCATCACGAACGACGACAGCGCGTTCAGATCCGGCGCCACGATACGCAGCAGGTAATCCGCGTCGCCGACCACCGCGTGGCACTCCAGCACTTCGGGCAGCACGTCGATCTGCTGCTGGAACTGCTCGATGATCGAATCGCCGTGGTGCTTCAGTTTCAGGCTCGTGAAGGCCGTCACGCCGAGCCCGAGCTTTTCGGGCCGCAGCACGACGCGATAGCCGTCGACCACACCAATCGACTCCAGCCGCTGCAGGCGCCGCCCGATCTGCGACGGCGACAGCGGCACCTGCTCGCCCAGTTGCTGGTGCGTCGCGCGCCCGAAGCGCTGCAGGACGTCGAGCAGCGCCAGATCGAAGTGATCGAGTTCTAGCATGTAAATCCTCCGCATCAATTGGCGATCCAACGCACGATTATCGCATTTCACTAGTGCAATTCGGCAAACATGCGCCCTTTCCGCGCGTTGCCCGCTCTAGACTTGCACGGTGTCCACTTAACGGGCGAGCGCGCCCAGCCAGTCATCCGTCATGTCCGTCCCGAACACCGCGAAGCTCAAGGAGCAATTCGACGCCGGCCTCGAAACCCGCGCAGACTTCACCATCGACCAGCCGATGCATCGCTACGGCGCGGTCGATCACGCGGTGTGGAAACAGCTCTATACGCGGCAGACGGCGCTGCTCAAGGGGCGCGTGTGCGACGAGTTTCTGGAAGGCGTCGAGCGGCTGAATCTGTCGCCGGAAAGCGTGCCTTCGTTTGACGCGATCAACGAACAACTGATCCCTGCGACGGGCTGGCGGATCGTCGCCGTGCCGGGTCTCGTGCCGGATCACGTATTTTTCGAGCATCTGGCGAACCGCCGCTTTCCCGTGACATGGTGGATGCGCCGTCCGGATCAGCTCGACTACCTGCAGGAGCCCGACTGCTTCCACGATCTGTACGGGCATGTGCCGCTGCTGATCAACCCGGTGTTCGCCGACTACATGCACGCGTACGGCCGCGCGGCCCTTGCCGCGAACGACGCGAACGCGCTGCCGCTGCTCGCGCGCCTCTATTGGTACACAGTCGAGTTCGGCCTGATCCGCGACGACGCGAGTCCAAACGGTGTAAAAATCTACGGTGCAGGAATCGTGTCGAGCGAAGGCGAGACGCTCTACAGCCAGCAAAGCGACGCACCCAATCGCATCGCATTCGATCTCGAACGCGTAATGCAGACGCAGTACCGGATCGACACGTTTCAAAAGACCTACTTCGTGATCGACGATTTCTCGCAACTGTTCGACGTCGCGCGTACCGACTTCGCGCCGCTGCTGGCAAAGCTCGCCCATGCCGCCCCGTTCCCCGCAGGCGAAGTGCGTGCCGCCGACGCCGTCATCACACGCGGCACGGGCGAAGGCTGGGCAACGGACGGCGACATCTGACGCAGCGCTCTGCAGCAACCCTTCAACCGTGAAAAAATAGGACGAGTGCGTATGCGTCCATGCACACGGCATCGGCACAGCCACGCACAGCTTCAAAAGGTGACACGATGATCCAGAAACTCTCTTCCGAACAACGCGCAGCGCAGATCGCTCAACTCGATGGCTGGCAAAGCGTCGAAGGCCGCGATGCGATCAAACGGCAGCTCAGGTTCGCCGACTTCAATGAAGCGTTTGGCTTCATGACACGCGTCGCGATCAAGGCCCAGGAGATGGACCATCATCCGGAATGGTTCAACGTCTACAGCAACGTCGAGATCACGCTATCGACGCACGAAGCAAACGGAATCACCGAGCGCGACATACGCCTTGCGCGTTTTATCGATGAAATTGCGGCGGGAAAGTGACGCAAGCGGCGACCCATGCAGTTGATCGGACGAAAGCCGGCCACGCTCCAAAACCCTGAAGAAAGCCCGCAATGAAAGCGTTTTGCAGGTAATCAGGCCACCAAACCTTCACTTCTTTAGGCCATTCTTAAGGGACACGTAAGAATCCCACGCGGCGCGGGCAATCTCGTCCATTCCTTCCTGCGGCAGCACGGTCTGTCGCTGTACAATCATCAGCGCATACGGCTTGGAGAGCGCGCTTGCCTCCTTGCACAGAACGAGTTCGTCACCGCTCGAAGGCGAGCGGGAACGCCAGAAATTGATCGCGGCTTCCAGTTCGTGGATCGTAATATCGGACATGGCTGGCAGATCTGTTGAAGGCCGCATCGACGGCACGCCGCACGGCATTCTGTGCAGCAGGCGCCCCGGCGAACCGCGTGCCCCTTGCCCAACCCATTGTACTTGAGCGAAACCCATGCGACTCCTTCTGATCGAAGACGACCGCCCTATCGCGCGCGGCATCCAAAGCAGTCTCGAACAAGCCGGCTTCACGGTCGACATGGTCCACGACGGCATCTTCGCCGAACAGGCCCTCACCCAAAACCGCCACGAACTCGTGATCCTCGATCTGGGATTGCCCGGCATCGACGGCATGACGCTGCTGTCGCGTTTCCGTCAAAGCAACCGTCATACGCCCGTGATCGTCCTGACCGCGCGCGACGAACTGAATGATCGCGTGCAAGGCCTCAATTCCGGCGCCGACGACTACATGCTGAAGCCGTTCGAGCCCGCCGAACTGGAAGCGCGCATTCGCGCCGTGATGCGCCGCAGCGGACCGCACGGCGACATGCCGCGTCCGGAAGTGTCGCTCGGTGGCGTGCGTCTGTCGGGTGTGGATCGCCGCATCTTCAACGACGACAAGCCGCTCGAACTGTCGCCGCGCGAATTCGCCGTGCTCGAAATGCTGTTGCTGCGCCACGGCCGCGTGGTCAGCAAGGCGCAACTGCAGGATCACCTGACTCACTTCGGCGGCGATCTCGGCGACACTGCGATCGAAGTCTATGTGCACCGCGTGCGCAAAAAGCTCGAAAACTGCCGCGTCGAAATCGTCACGGTGCGCGGTTTCGGCTATCTGCTCCAGGAAATCCGCCAGGCGTCATAATGGTCGTCAAGACCGTTGTGGTCTGACGGCGTCCGGGTTGTCCGACGGGCGGCCGCAAGCGCATCTTCACGGTTGCGCGGCGGCCGCCTGTGTCATTCAGCCCGGATGTGAATCGCCGTTTGAACTGCCGTTTCAACTGCATTTTTTGGAACGCATGACTGACGCAGTCGACCATCCCTCGGCGTCGGTCTTTTATCGCGGGTTCGACCATGCCCTATCCCGCCGCGAATAGCCTGCGCCGCCAGTTGCTGCGCCGGCTCGCCGCTCCCCTTTCCCTGCTCGCGCTGATGAGCGGCCTCATCGCGTACTGGCTCGCGTGGCAATACACGCAGCATGTAGTCGACCGTTCACTCGCCGATCTCGCCACGGCCATTTCGAAGCAGATCCAGATTGCCGGCCCCGATGCGCCGATCACCGTACCGCCGCTCGCGCAGGCGATGTTCTCCGACCCAGTCGAACAACTCGTGTACCGGATCAGCAATGGCGAAACCGAAATCGCCGGCGACCCGAAACTGCCGCTGCAAGGCACCAACGTGCGGCGCATGCACTACGCGTATGTGTTCGAGACGCAGCATGAAGGGACGGCCGTGCGCGTCGCACAGGTACGCGTCGACCAGCCGACGGGCAATCCCGTCGTCATCGAAGTCGGCCAGCCTGTGCATCACCGCTTTCGCATTGCCGCAGAATTTCTGGTCGCGATCATGATGCCGCTGCTGCTGTTGCTGCTGGCGGGCTGGGTGATCGTGTGGCGCGTCGTGAATCAGCAGCTGAATCCGCTGACAGATCTCGCCGATTCGCTGAACCGCCAGACCCACACGTCGCTGGAACCCGTCGACGAAACCTTCGTCCCTGTCGAAATCCGTCCGCTGACGGGCGCGCTGAACGGCCTGCTAGACCGTCTGAAATCCGCGCTCGACGCCCAACGCAAATTCATCGCCGACGCAGCGCATCAGTTGCGCACGCCGCTCACCGCGATCAAGCTGCATGCGGAACAGGCGGCCATTGGGCGCGACCCGCAGCAGACGCTCGCCGCCGTCAAGGAGCTGCGTGCCGCCGCCGATCGTGCCGTGCGTCTGTCGAACCAGTTGCTGTCGCTGGCGCGCGCCGAACCGGGCGAACAGGCCGCGCGTTTCGTGAATCTCGACGTCGCGTCGCTCGCTTTCGATACGGGCGCCGAATGGGTGCCGCGCGCGCTTGCCGTGCACGTGGACCTCGGTTTTCAACGGCTCGACGATCCGTCGAACGATCACCCTCTGATCGCGCGCGGCAATCCAGTACTGCTGCGTGAGGTGATTGCGAATCTGCTCGACAACGCGCTGAAATACGTGCCGCCGTCGCGCATGAACGGGGCGCGGATCACGATGACAGTCGCGCAAACCGTGGTGGATGGCGTCCCGACCGCGGAAGTCACGGTGGAGGACAACGGACCTGGCGTGCCCCAAAAGCAGCAGCCCGATCTGTTCAAGCGCTTCTTCCGCGGCGACGGCCAGGGCTTGAGCGACGGCACGGTCGACGGCGGCGCAGGTCTCGGCCTGGCGATCGTGCACGACATCATGGCGCTGCATCGCGGCAGCGTGCATTACGAAGATGCCGCCGATGGTGGCGCGCGTTTTATCGTGCGGCTTCCCGTCGCGACGGGCGCCGTGCTTCGCGCACCGGAACCGCCGCGCGAAACAAAAAAACCGGCGCATCATGCGCCGGTCGATCCCTGAAGCGTGTCCCAAAGCGTGCGCTCCGTTCGGTACGAACGGCAGCGCACACTGGTCACTTTTTCTTCTTCGCTTTCTTCTCTTCCTTCTTGTCCGGCGCCGCAAGCATCGTGCCGCGGCACTTGCGCGCGCCGCAACGGCACTCGTATTCCTTCTTCAGCTTCTTCGTCTGACGCGCGTCGATCACGAGCCCGTAGTCGTAGAACAACTCTTCGCCCGCGTCGATATCGCGCAGCGCGTCGATAAACACGTGCCCGTCGATCTCTTCCGCTTCGCAATTCGGCGCACACGAGTGATTGATCCAGCGCGCGCTGTTGCCCTTCACCTTGCCGTCGATGACATCGCCGCTATCGAGCGCAAAGTAGAACGTGTGATTCGGTTCGTCCGGATTGTGAGGATGCCGCCGCAGCGCTTCCTTCCAGGAAATCCGTTGGCCCTTGTATTCGATCAACCGCTCGCCGGCTGCGATCGGTTCGAGTGCAAACACGCCTTTGCCGTGCACGCCCGATTGACGCACAGCGATCCTGCGTGAACTCATTGAATCAATCCTTGTAGAACGGTGGATGAACAAACTCGCCTGTTCGCCGATGCCTCCGCGTTCAACGCGCCTTTGCAGATGCGCGGCTTTTCTGACGCGGATAGCAAACGCGGCGCCTTGCTGGCGCCGCGTCGACATGCGACGCATACAGCGCCACAACCGAAATCGTACACGGATGATGTGACTTCGTTCAACCGTCTTAGGTACAGATCCACATCGCATGTGCGCGCGATGCGTATTCCGGGGAGACGGTCGAACGCAACGCTCAGCGCTGACCGAACGAAATATCGCCGAACAGCGCCTTCTGCTCGCGCGGTTGCGAGCGCCAGTATTGCGGCGGAGCGTCGACCGTCGCGCCGAGTTGCGCGGCCGCGTGCCACGGCCAGCGCGGATCGTAGAGCATCGCGCGGGCCATCGCGATGAGATCCGCGTCGCCCTCTTCGATCAGCCGGTTCGCGTGCTCCGGGTCCGTGATCAAGCCGACCGCCATCGTCGTCATGCCCGTCGCCTCCTTCACCGCCTTCGCGAACGGCACCTGATAGCCGGGTTCGAGCGGGATCTTCTGCAACGGCGACACGCCACCCGACGACACATCGACCCAGTCGCAGCCGCGCTTCTTCAACTCTTGCGCGAACGCGATCGTGTCTTCGATCGTGATGCCGCCGTCCACCCAGTCGATTGCCGAGACACGCACACCCACGGGTTTGTCAGCGGGGAATGCAGCGCGCACGATATCGAATATTTCGAGCGGGAAACGCATGCGATTCTCGCGCGAGCCGCCGTATTCGTCGCTACGCTGATTCGCGAGCGGCGACAGGAACTGATGCAGCAGATAACCGTGCGCGGCGTGCACTTCGAGTGCGTCGATGCCCAGACGCGCGGCACGGCGCGCCGACGCCGCGAACGCTTCGCGGATGCGGTTGAGGCCCGCGTTGTCCAGTGCGAGCGGTGGCTCTTCACCGGCTTTGTGCGGCAGCGCAGACGGCGCGTGCGGGAGCCAACCGCCGTCGGCAACGGGAATCAGTTGCCCGCCTTCCCACGGCACGTTGCTCGATGCCTTGCGCCCAGCATGCGATAGCTGCATTGCGACGTGCACTTTCGAGTGCTTGCGGATCGCGGCCAGCACAGGCTTCAGTGCTTCTTCCGTCACGTCGTCCCACAAGCCGAGGTCGGCGGGCGTGATGCGGCCGTCGGGTTCGACAGCCGTCGCCTCGATGCACAACATGCCCGCGCCCGACAGCGCGAGATGCCCGAGATGAATCATGTGCCACGCCGTCGCTTCGCCGCGTTCGGCGGAGTATTGACACATCGGTGACACGACGATGCGATTCGGCAGCGTCACGCTACGCAGCGTGAGCGGAGTGAAAAGTGCGCTCATGGTGGGGTTACCCATCGAAACTCAAGAGCGATCGAGGATAGCACCGGGTCCGATTTGCTGCAGACGGCCAGGCGTGTCGCTTTCAGCGGGACGAATCAGCTTTGGCTGGGCGGTACATCGAGACGATTCGACCACGATTCGACTTCGCCGCTCTCAAGACGCTTCGTCGCGGTCTTGCGCCATGACGACGATAGCGTGTCCAGTTGCGCCATCGCTTCGAGGGCCTGCCGGTCGTCGCGATCAACGTAGAACACGCGCAACAGGCGCTCGACGCTCCACTGTGCATGGGGACGGGCGAGCCGCTCGATTGCGTCGCCTGCACCGATCTCGCCAGCTTCGAGCACTCGGTAGTACCAGCCCGTGCGGCGCGTGTTCTGCACGGCGCGCGACATGTCGGCGCGCGCGAACCTCAGGTTCAGTTTCCAGCACGGCTGGCGAGGCTGCGATACCTGGACGATCGCCCCGCCGATCCGGTACACATCGCCGACGCAAACATCCGCTTCCGTCAGGCCGCGCGTACTCAGGTTTTCGCCGAATGCGCCGCGTCGGTCGAGCGTTGACAGGTTGGATTCGTCCGCCCGCCATTCGCTGCGCCAGGTGGCATAGTGGTCGAACGGATAGTGATGCAGCGCTTTTTCCGGGCCGCCGTGGTGTTTGAGTTCGGCCTGCTGATCACCTTCGAGTCCTGTTTCGCCGAGCCAAACACGGCCAACGACAGGCGTCTTGCCGATCGCGCTCTTCTTGCCCGACAGATCACCGCCCAACGGCGCAATCTTGCCGGTGAGGACGGCATCGACGGTAACAACGCGGTGATCCACAGCGGTCATTGGAGTCGTTCAGGGTCGCGCGGCCAGTTGGTCGAGCCATTCGCCGAACATGCTGGTCGCCGCGGCTTCCAGCTTCGGGCCATGCTTCGCGGTATCGGCGCGCAGCGCGCGTACGTCGATACCGTGGCCCGCGATTTCGCCGGCGTTACCGATCAGCCAGGGCTCGAAGCGGTCGGTGCGGATTTCGGGGTGACATTGCAGGCCAAGCACATGCTTGCCCCACGAGAACGCCTGATTCGTACAGGCGGGCGTGGATGCGAGATGCACCGCGCCTTGCGGAAGATCGAATGTATCGCCGTGCCAATGAAGCATCGACGTATGCGCCCCGTCGAGATGCCGTAGCGGCGACTGCTTGCCGGCATCAGTGAGCGTCAACGGCGTCCAGCCGATTTCCGACTGCCCGGACGGATAGACCCGCGCGCCGAGCACCCGCGCGATCAGTTGCGCGCCGAGGCAGATGCCGAGTGTCGGCAAGCCCGCTGCAATGCGCTTTTCGATCATGGAGACGAGCGGCGCGATGGTCGGATAGCGCTCGTCGTCGTAGGCGCTGATCGGCCCGCCGAGAATCACCATCAGCGACGGCCTCATGGGGTCGGGCGCCTCGATGCGCGCAAAGCCGACATCCAGATAGCGCACAGGACGCCCCCGCTCGCCGAGCACCCGTTCGAGACTGCCCAGATCCTCGAAGTGCACATGGCGGATGGCGAGAACTTCGTGATGCATCGGCAAATCCCACCGTCAGGTTGACTGGACGCGCGCAAAGGCGTGCCGGAAGACACACCGTCTGCCGATGCGCAAAACGGCGCAAACTAGCCCGCCCCGCTCGCGCAAACCCGCGAGCGGCGGCCGGCTCCGCAGTTTAGCCGACTCAGGCTTGCTGCGCGAAAATCTTCCAGGTCTTTTTCTGCGTGGCCGCGTCGGCCGTTTCGTGCACCGAGCAGTCCAGACGCAGATCGGTGTCCGACATCGACAGATCGAGCAGCATGCAGCGATGCGGCGTCTTCTTCGGGTTCTTGCTCGGCTCGAAATGCGTGCAGGTCACGCACATCCGGTGCGGCGGAATGTGGCCTTGCACTTCGAGCTGGCGCACGGTCTTCAGCAACGTGCGATAAAAGAGCGATTGTTCTTCGTCGCGCAGCGTGCCGACCGCCTTCGCGAGGAAGTCAGGCCATTGCGCCGCGCGCTTGGCCGCGGTGCGGCCGCGAGCCGTCAGACGCACGGCAAGCGCGCGTCCGTCGTCGAGCGCGCGACGCTTTTCGACGAGACCCTTGCTTTCCAGCGTGCTCACGGCATCGCTCGTGGTCGCGGCCGTCAGCGCCGTTTCGCGTGCGATTTCGCCGAGCCGCATCGGTCCCTTGCGCTGCATCAGCAGCACGAGGATTTCGCCCTGGGTAGGCGTCAGACCAGCGCCTTCCGCCCATTCCCATGCCTGGCTCCGCATGGCCGTGCTGAGTCGCAACAGGCTGTGGGTCACCCGCCCGGTTGCCTGCTCTCCGTATACGCCTTCGCTCATAGTCTTTCGTTCGTTGTTGACAGCGTGCCGTTGCCCGTCGACATCCATTCTTCCGATGCCGGCGCGCCGACAGTCTGTGGGGGGAAGCTTCGCCGGTCAAGCCGGCTCGCCGATTCCTACTATCTCAAAAACTTCCTGCGATGCGGGCCTTGTCCCGGCCGCTTTCTCAGGCTTTGCACATGCTTAATGCGCTTCATGCCGTGTTGCGATCGCCGCGCGTTGGCCCACGCATTCGGGACCCCGCAGGCCGCAACGACGAAAAACGACATTCTATGCGAGAGCGGCAAATCGTACAGCTAAGTTATCCAATGCAATCTGTGGATAACCACGGGATAAGACGGGGGACGACATGTGCATCGATTCTTGATAACCCGCCCGACCCCAGCGCGCATGAGAATCGTTCTCCCAGGTTTACGTTCGGGATGCACGCCCGATCCGCGCGGTTATGGTTTACGCAGCTGCTTGAGTTTGCAGGGAATTATTCGGTTGTCCACAGGCAAACGCAATGCTTGTTAACTACTACTACGTATGTATACGTAAACTTTGAGAAAACTGGAGGATGCCTTATCGGCATTCGACAAAAATAAAAAAAACCCGCAAAGCGCGGGTTTTGTTGAGGTCTGCCTGATGGCGAGGCAGCAGCATTCGACGCTACGGCTTTTACGCGCCGCTTATGCGCGCCACTGCAGGCACTGTTGCCGAACCACTTCATGCAGTGATTGCTCCTGGTCGGCCACATTGCGCAGCCAGGTCGCGTCGTTCACCTGCCCGCGCGCGATCGTGCCAATTTCCTCCAGCGCTTTGCCCGAGCCCAGCGCATCCGCATGCGGCGCGATGCGCTCGAGCGTGTGAATGATGTCTTCGGAAATCGTACGGCGCTCACCCGTCTGCGGATCGATACACGTGCCCGCCAGCCCGAAGCGGCACGCCTCGAAACGGTTGAACGTGTAGACGAGATAGTCGTCTTCCTTGGGCATCAAGGGCTTGTCGAGCAGCAGATGGCGCGCGAGCGTCTGGATGTAGCAGGCAATCGCGGCCGCGCGGTCGACGGAAAGCGGCGTGTCCATCACGCGCACTTCGATGGTGCCGAAGCCGGGCTTGGGCCGGATATCCCAGTAGAAGTCCTTCATGCTGTTCACGACGCCCGTGTGCACCATCTTCGAAAAGTACTCTTCGAAGCTGTCCCATGTGAGGACGAACGGCGCGCGGCCCGACAGCGGAAACGCGAACACAGAGTTCAGGCGTGCCGAGTGAAAGCCCGTATCGACGCCCTGCACGAACGGCGACGACGCCGACAGGGCGATGAAGTGCGGGATGTAGCGCGACATCGAATGCAGCAGGAACAGCGCGCTGTCGGCATCCGGGCAGCCGATGTGCACGTGCTGGCCGAACACGGTGAACTGCTTCGCCAGGTAGCCGTAGAGCTCCGAAAGGTACTGAAAGCGCGGCGTGTCGACAATTTTGCGCTCGCTCCATTGCTGGAAAGCGTGCGTGCCGCCGCCGCACAGGCCGACGTTCAGCCGGTCCGCCGCGGCGACCAGCGTGTCGCGAATGGTGCGTAGATCGGCGACCGCCTGCTCGTGCGTCGTGCAGATGCCCGTCGACAGCTCGATCATGCTTTCGGTGATTTCCGGCGTGATGTTGCCCGGGATCTTTTCGTCCTTGATGAGCCGGAGCAGGTCGGTTCCTGCTTTGGTCAGATCATAGTCATGGGTATTGACGATCTGCATCTCGAGTTCGACACCGAAGGTGAACGGTTTCGAATCGATGAAGGCTTCGAGTGACATGGCGTTTCCTGATTCATATCGGCATCGGCGCCCGATACGGGCGGCGCCGGCCGGATTGACTGTCGAATGCTGCAGCCGAACGCTCGAGCTGCAAGAAAAATAAGGTGTGCGGCTCGCCGCCTCACTCGCGGCGTTCGCCCACGAGCGCGAGCGAGCGATAGACGAGCCACGGCCCGACCAGCTGCAACACGACGATCGAGCACATCGTGACCGCGCGCAGCGTCGGATCGAAATTCGGATAGAGCTGGTAGGTATCGTCGACGAGCAGATACGCGAGCGCCGACATCGGCGACAGCGACAGTCCCAGCGCCATGCCCTGCTTCATGTCGAGTCCGCTCGGCTTGGCGAACGCGAGCACGCCGACCAGCTTGGCCACCAGTCGGGCGACGATCAGTCCGACGGCGGCGAGCCCGCCCGTCGCGACGTCATGCCATTCGAACGTGGTGAGCGTCAGCACGAACAGAATCACCGTCAGCAGCCAGCCCGCGGTGCCGAAGTGCTCCGGCCAGAGTTGCGGGCGTGCTTCCAGATTCTTCACGATGATGCCCGCGGCAAGCAGGCTGAGAATCGTCGACAGCTTGAAGATATGCGCGACGGCAATCGCAAGCAGCACGAGGCCGAACAGCGCGACGAACGAGTGCTCGTCCTGCAGATTCACACGCTTGTAAAAGAACGTGATGGTGCGCGCGAGCAGATACGCGAGGATCAGCGAGCCGATCAGCAGATACAGCGGCTGGAGGATCGTCGCGAGCACGTTGCCATAGGCTTCCTGATGCAGCCAGCCGGACGCGAGCTTCTCGATGACCACCGCATACACGCTGTTGAGCGCCGTCAGCGTCAAGAGCCGCTGCGTGACCTGGCCTTCGGCGCGCACTTCGGTTTTCAGCTGGATCACCATCGCGGGCGACGTCGCCATCGCGATCGACGCGAGCACCAGCGCCGTCACCGACGACACGTTCAAAAACAGCAGCACCAGCAGCACGAGCACGAAGGTGAGCGTCGATTCGGCGATGCTCGACACGATGAGCCACGTATTGCGGCGAATCCAGCGCAGATCCAGGCGGCTGCCGAGTTCGAACAGCAGCAGGCCGAGCGCGACATCGAGCAACGGACGCGCGGTGCTCGCCGAGTCCGCGTCGATCACGCCGAAACCCGCCGATCCCGCGATCAGCCCGATCACGGCATAGCCGGAAATGCGCGGCAGATGCCACGCGCGATAGCAGAGCTCGCCGACGAGACCAGCGGCGAGCAAGGCGAGGCCTGCCCAAAAAATCGCATCGGGCGTGAGCGGCCAGCCTGGAAAAAATGAAAACGCCGACTTCATCGTGGTGGCTTCTCCTTTGCGGCAACGCCTGGCAACGCGAACGGGCGGACGACGTCGGCACGCAAAGCGCGCGCCGCGTCCGTTGCCGCGATCGGTTCGCGTCTGCCGGCGTTGCGGGTTGTCAACGATCGGGTGAAAAACTGAAACGACCACGCCGATGCCGCGTGACTACGGGCAGCCCGACGTGAGTGAAAAGAGCGCCGTCGACTTTTGAATCAGATTCTGTGGGTCCGGCAACCGTTCCATTTGGCGCGTCGGTTGCGGGGGCAAAACGCGACGCGGAAGAACGGCGATTGTGCCATAGCTTTTTTACACTTGACGGAAAAGCGTCGAACAAGCGCTCAAAGCGGTAAAACGTACGCTAACTTCGTGACAACAGGAAAAAGCGACCGGAAAACACGCCTGCTTCGGGGAAGAATGGCCTTGTCAACGATGCTTTTGCAGGTCCAGAGGGTCTCGAGCAAGGGCATGTTCGGCGTGCTTGCGTTTGAGTGTTCTTGCGCTCAGGCGTTCCAGTTTCCGAGCGACGAACAGCAAGGAAGACGAGCGCCAAAACGAAGCGAGCCTTGCGAAATTCTTAACAGGAAAGCTGATGCCGTCGGGCGTCGATCCACCGTGGGCTTTTCATCAATATGTTTACCGTATGTATACGTAGTAGAAGTTAACAAGCCCGCTGCATTTCTGTGGATAACTGGGGTTTACCGAAGCGAATCAGCGTCTTGCAGAACGCATAACCGGATGCACTTGATGTGCGCGCCCGACTGGGTTCGATGAATAACTTTTGGCCGATGTTTACGTCTGTCGAGTTACCCCGTTTACGTCCACATCGATTCCACACGAGTTTCGCCCGCAATTTTCCCGGTTATCCACAACGCGCCGTGGATAACTTTTCCACAGGAAGAATGTCAGTTCGTGGTGCCGAGCCGTAGCGCGCGCAAGAGAAAACGCGCGGGATCGAGGGCTTCGGCGAGGTCCCGCTCGATCGGCCACGGCTCGCCTTCGATCTGCGAAGCGATCAGTTCCGCGCCCAGCGACGCCCATACGAGTCCGCGCGAGCCGAACGCGAATGCGCCATACAGCCCTTGCGCGCGCGGTAGATCCAGCGGCCATGCGCCGCGCAGCTTGCTGGCGTCGTGCGTCGCGGCTGCTTCGTCGGCGAATGCGCCGATCAACGGCAGACGGTCGCTCGTCACGCAGCGGAACGCGACGCGCCCCGCCAGCGAAGCAGGCTCACGCGTGATCGCATCGCGCATGTCGGGCAGCATCTGGGCGACACGCTCGATGTTCTCGACGTGAGCGTCATCGCGTATTTGCGTGTCGGGATCGTCGATGTCGTAGGTTGCGCCCGTCAGCGTCGAGCCATCGCTTAGCGGCACCGCGTATCCTTCGCCGATCACGGGAACACGCAACGCCTGCGCCGTATCGATGGGCAGCAGCGTCAATTGACCGCGCACGCTGCGCGTTGGCGCGTGATGCAGGCCGGCGATGCGCGCGGCTTCATGCGCATTCGCAAAGATGACGACGGGTGCGCTGGCAATCGCCGCATCGTTCGCATCGAACACCATCCATTGGTTCGCAACGCGTTCGACGCGCGATGCCAGCACGTTGAAGCGGCGCTCCAGCAACCCGCCCGCCGCCTCGCATTGCGCTGCGCAGAGCGACGCTGGATCGATCCAGCCGCCGTGCGGAAAGAACCAGCCGCCCCGCGCGACGCGCATGCCGGCGATACCTTGCGCTTCTTCGTGGGAAACGGCGGTCACGTAATCCCGTGGATAAGCGAACGACGCGAACGCCTGCGTCATCGCCCGCGCTTCGTCTTCATCCGCCGCGATTTGCAGCAGACCTTCCGGGCCGCGCAACGGACGATATCCGCGCTGTTCGAGCGCGGCCCATTGCCGCAACGCATAAAGGAAGCCCGCGCGCGTGATTCGCGAGCCAACGCTGTCGTCGCGCGACATCATCGGATGAAACACGCCGGCGGGATTGCCCGACGCATCGCGCGCGACGCCCGCATGCCGTTCGAGCGACGTGACGCGCCAGCCGCGCGCCGTGAGACGCTCGATCGCCGCGCACCCTGCGAGCCCGGTTCCGATCACGATGGCATGTCGGTCGTCGACGACGAGCGGCAACGGGGGCTCATGGCGTCTCACGCGATAGCGCGGCGCAAAGCGCCCGACCAGCATTGCGCGTTTCCATCCGAAGCCATCGACTTTCCGGTATTCGAAGCCCGCTTGCTGCAATCCCCGTTTCACGTCGCCAGCGCTCGTATAAGTGGCGAAAGTGGCGCCGTCGCCGGCGAGGCGCGCGAACGCCTTGAAGATCGCGGGCGTCCATAGTTCCGGGTTCTTCGCGGGCGAGAAGCCATCCAGATAGAAGGCGTCGGCGCGCAGCCAGAGCGAAGGCAGCGTTTGCGCCGCGTCGCCGAACACGAGCGTGAGCGTGACGCGCCCTTCGTCGAACTCGAGCCGATGCGTGCCCGGCACGAGCGTCGGCCATGCGTCGGCGAGCTGTTGCGCAAGCGGCGCGATCGATGCGTCCGCAACGGCCGCCGCGCTCGCGGCAATCAGATCGCCGCGCGAGAACGGATGCTTTTCCGTCGATACGAAGTGCAGGCGCTCGCAACGATCCGGGTCCGCGCGCCATGCGGCCCACGTCACGAGAAAATTGATGCCCATGCCGAAGCCTGTTTCCAGCACCGTGAATACGCGCCGTTTTTGCCAGCGCGACGGCAACTCATTGCCTCTCAGGAAGACGTATTCGGCCTGCGCAAGTGCACCGACGGCGCTGTGATAGATGTCGTCATGGCGTGGCGAATAGGGGGTGCCGTTGTCGCGAAACGCGAGGATGGCGGGAACGAGCGGGTCGGTCATGCGCGATGAAATGCGGTGCAAGGAAGAGAAACGGGGAACGGCAAAGCACTGACTGGAAGCAGGAATTGGCAGCCGTCACGCCATGCCGACACCCGTCACAGCCCGTCCAGACGGCGTCCGCAGCCTGTCGCAGAGGTGTCGAACGTTGGCAAAAACCAACGCTGACGGGGCTTTGGACGACTCGGATAGCGCCTATTCGATGCTCTGCAGGCCAAAAATGCTGCTTTCCATGCTGTATCAGGCGTTGCAGGGTGTAATTCTTCGAAACCCTTATCCAGATTGGGTTTGCGCTGCGCTATCATAGCAAGCGCCGCGAGGGAAGCGGCAGCACGGTGCTCCGTGCGGCGCCAGGCGCGCTGCGGGAGTCGGGGGTATTCCCGAGCCGTCGCTGCTCGACGGCGCGGCGCGCGCACGTATAATCGGCGCGTTCGCGCTGTTCGTGTCAACCTAAACCAGAAAGGAACCTTAATGAACAAACAGGAACTGATCGACGCCGTCGCAGGTCAGACGGGCGCCAGCAAGGCTCAAACCGGCGAGACGCTGGACACGCTGCTTGAAGTCATCAAGAAGGCAGTGGCGAAGGGTGATGCAGTCCAGTTGATCGGCTTCGGCAGCTTCGGTTCGGGCAAGCGCGCAGCACGTACGGGCCGCAACCCGAAGACGGGCGAAACCATCAAGATTCCGGCCGCGAAGACCGTTAAGTTCACGGCTGGCAAGGCGTTCAAGGACGCAGTCAACAAGCGCTAAGCATCAGCGCCTGAGTTGTTGACACCCGCCATTGGCGGGTTTTTTTTCGTCTGCATGTTCGATGACGGCGTTACGTCGGTCCATCACCTTCAATGACGGTGATGATGATGGCCGTCGTCATCGTGATCGTGGTGATGATGATGGTCGTGGCCATGATCGTGGTCGTGATCGTCGTCTTCGAGATCCCACGCGGGGAATGGATCGGTCAGTTCGCGCCAGCCTTCAGCGCCTGACGCGTACTCCTTGTCGGTCAGCAGACACGCATCGAACTTCGCGCGCCATTGCGCCGGATCGATGTCGATGCCGATCAGCACCAGTTCCTGGCGACGGTCGCCGATGGTGAAGTCATCGGCATCGCCGTACCAGTCCGCGGCGATTTCTTCCAGCAGCTCGTCATCGCCTTCGGGCCATTCGCTGCGATCTTGCGCGGCCCACCATGTTCCTGCCGGCGCAGGTCGGCAAGCGCCGCCCGCTTGCGACAGCGAACCGCCAATCTCGTTGCGCGTCGCGAGCCAGAAGAAGCCCTTGCCGCGCAACACGCCCTTCCACTCTTCATGCAGCAGCGCCCACAACCGTTCGGGATGAAACGGCCGCCGCGCGCGATAGACGACATGCCCGACGCCGTGGCCGCCGCTTTCGTTTTCATGGCTCGAAGGATCGTGCAACAACGCGAGCCAGCCGGCCGCGTTCGACGTCGCGTCGTAATCGAAGCGCCCCGTGCCGATCACTTCCTCGACAGGCGCATTGCCATAACTGCTCACGATCTGCGCGGCGCGCGGGTTGAGCGCGGCGAGTACGGCCTGCAGATGCGCGAGATCGTCGGCGGAAACGAGGTCCGCCTTGTTGATCACGAACACATCGCAGAACTCGACCTGCTCGATCAGCACTTCGACGATCGTCCGATCGTCCTCTTCATAAGCGGCGATGCCTCGTTCGGACAGCGCATCGGCCGACGCGTAATCGCGTAGAAAGCCCGCTGCATCGATCACGGTCACGGCAGTATCGACACGCACGCGCGCGGCGAGCGCTTCGTCTTCGATGATCGACTCGACGAGGTTCATTGGCTCGTCGGTAGCAGCCGCCTCGATGACGATCGCATCGAAGCGATCCGCCGACGCCAGTTCGCCGATCTGTTCGAGCAAATCTTCCCCGGCCTGCGCGCACAGACATCCGTTCGGCAATTCAACCTGCGAAGCGGGCGACGATGCGGGCGCCGCGTTGTCGATATCGAGGCGCACGGCGGCGAGGTCGGTGACGATCGCGGCCACGCGTGGACCAGCGCGGTTCGACAGAATCTGCTCGACGAGCGCGGTCTTGCCCGCGCCCACGAAACCGGAGATCACGGTGACGGGCAAAAGCGGCTTGTTCATCGCGGTACGGAAAACTTGAAGGTGAATGACGCATGCGCCGTCCGGACGTTCAAACGGACCTGGACAGGCAGCAGCACGAAGCCGCATTGTGCATCAACTGGAGCGAGGCGACGCCTTCACTGAAGTGCGGCGAATATGAAACTGGCCGAACGGCGCGGCCCGACTATTTGGCAGGCATCAGATTCCACTTACGAAGAATGGCCACGATTTGCCGCGCATATTCGTCGCGCAGCGAGGGCGTCTCCGAGTGGTAGGCGCCGACGGCCGCCCATGTGTTGCCGTACTTGTTCATCTTCTGGCGCAGATGCCAGGCGGCGATGTACACGTTCTTGCACGGCTCCATCAGCGTGCCCTGCGAGATGCCGTATTGCGCGAGCACGGGCAGATGCACGGAGTTGATCTGCATGACGCCATAGTCGGTCGAACCGTTGGCGTTCTTGTGCACCGCCGTGGGACGGTTATGCGATTCCTGCCACGCAATGGCCCGAAGAATCAACGGGTTGACCTTCTGATAACCGGCTGCCTCGTCGAAACAGTCGGCGCGTGCGGACCCGGCGCTAATTAGCGCGGCGAAAGCAACGGCGGCAGTCAGGGCGATTGGCTTCATCGGTCAAGATGGCAAACTATGTTCGATTCCTAAGCAATGCGACGGTAAAGACGACTCGAAACCTATATCTGGCGGGCTTGCACTCGGGAAAACCCGTTACCGTCGGGATACTCGAACCGTCATTCCGCCCGTATCATACCGGCTGGACATGACGCGTTAAAGTTGGCCAGCCGACATAAGCGAGTAACTTGCGGCCAAAGGCGGCCGCAAACGCGCACCCGTCCGCAAGACAAAACTTTCAAGAACTTAACAGATTACGCAATCCGAGAAGCGCCGGATCGGAAACGTTAGAGGAATCGCACGGAACTCCCGCGTTCTGTGACATTTCCGACATGAAAAGCTGTTACTGTTCGTTGTTTTTGATTACAGGGAGGCAAGGCATCCTTGGCACTGGCTGCCACGGAAGCGTTTTGCCGGACCGGCGACGACCAGGTGTCGGCCGGTCGTCCACTGTGCATGACTGTCGGCGGATCACAACGTCGGCTTCGAAACCATATCCATGAGAAGAAATCGTATGGCATTGCGTCGCGTCGCGACAGCGTTGCTGGTCGCTGGCATGATCACCGCGCAGATCGCCCACGCTCAGGTGACGCTCAACTTCGTCAACGCCGACATCGATCAGGTGGCGAGGGCGATTGGCGCGGCGACGGGTAAAACCATCATCGTCGACCCGCGTGTGAAGGGGCAACTGAACCTGGTTTCCGAGAATCCCGTTCCGGAGGACCAGGCGCTGAAGACCTTGCAATCCGCGTTGAGAATGCAGGGCTTTTCGCTGGTGCAGGACCATGGCGTCCTGAAGGTCGTACCCGAAGCCGATGCGAAGCTGCAAGGCGTGCCGACCTATGTCGGCAATACGCCTGCCGCGCGCGGCGATCAGGTGGTCACCCAGGTGTTCCAGCTGAGGAATGAATCGGCGAATAACCTGTTGCCCGTATTGCGTCCGCTGATCTCGCCGAACAACACGGTCGCGGCCTATCCGGGCAACAACACGATCGTCGTGACGGACTACGCGGATAACGTGCGCCGTATCGCCCAGATCATCCAGGGCGTCGACACGGCGGCGGGCCAGCAGGTGCAGGTCGTGCCGCTGAAGAACGCGAATGCGATCGACGTCGCGCAACAGATGGCGAAGATGCTCGACCCGGGCACGATCGGTAATACCGATGCGACGCTCAAGGTGTCCGTGCAGGCCGATCCGCGCACCAATTCGCTGCTGCTGCGCGCCTCGAACGCGGGACGTCTCGCGGCGGCAAAGTCGCTCGCCAGGCAGCTCGACGCCGCAACCGGCCAGCCCGGCAACATGCACGTCGTATCGTTGCGCAATGCGGACGCCGTGCGTCTTGCGAAGACCTTGCGCGGCATGCTCGGCAAGGGCGGCGGCGGCGGCAACGAGTCGTCGTCGGGCGGCGGCAATAACGCGAACTCGTTCAACCAGAACAACTCGCCATCGTCGACGGGTGGCGCGGGCACGCCGCCGCTGCCGTCGGGATCGATGGGCGGTTCGTCAGGGTCGTCGCTGGGCACCAATCCGCTGGGCGGCGGCGCCGGCGGTGGCGGCTATGGCGGTCAGGGCAACAGCAACTCGGATTTTCTCGGCGAAAAGGAAGGCAGCGGCGGTGACGACAATCAGCCAGGCGGCATGATCCAGGCCGACGCGTCGACGAACTCGCTGATCATCACCGCGTCCGATCCCGTCTACCGCAATCTGCGCACCGTCATCGACCAGCTCGACGTGCGCCGCCCGCAGGTCTACATCGAAGCGCTGATCGTCGAGCTGAACTCGAACACGAACGCCAACCTTGGTATCCAGTGGCAGATCGGCAGCGGCAACCTGCTTGCCGGCACCAACCTTGCCACGGGCGGCGGCAACAGTATCGTCAACCTGACGGCGGCAGCGGCGGCCAACGCCACGACGGGCGGCCTCGCCACCGCGCTGGCGACGCAGAATCTCCAGCAGGGCCTGAATGTGGGCTGGCTGCACAACCTGTTCGGTGTGCAGGGGCTCGGCGCGTTGCTGCAGGCGTTGTCGCAGACGGCCGATGCCAACGTGCTGTCCACACCTAACCTCATCACGCTCGACAATCAGGAAGCGAAGATCGTCGTCGGTACGAACGTGCCGATCCAGACAGGCTCATACTCGAACCTGACTAGCAGCACGGCGAGCACGGCTTTCAACACCTTCGATCGCATCGACGTGGGCCTGACGCTGCACATCAAGCCGCAGATCACCGAAGGCGGCATCCTCAAACTGCAGTTGTATACGGAAGATTCAGCGATCGTGGCGGGCACGACCAATGTGGCGACCAATCCGGCTGGCCCCGAGTTCACGAAGCGCTCGATCCAGTCGACGGTGCTTGCCGACAACGGCGAGATCATCGTGCTGGGCGGCCTGATGCAGGACAACTACCAGGTCAGCAACAGCAAGGTGCCGCTGCTCGGCGACATCCCGTGGATCGGCCAGTTGTTCCGCTCGGAAAACAAGATTCGCGCGAAGACCAACCTGCTGGTATTCCTGCGTCCGGTGATCATCAACGACCGCGACACGGCGCAAGCGGTGACGGCGAACCGCTATGACTACATCCAGGGTGTGACGGGCGCGTACAAGTCCGATAACAACCTGATCAAGGACAAGGACGATCCCGTGGTGCCGCCGATGCCGGTTGGCCCGAGCCAGGGGGGATCGACGCTGAACCTGTTCGATCTCGACGCGATGCGTCGTCAACAGGCGCTTGGCGTGCCCGTCCCGGCTCCGGCGTACGTTCCGCAGCAACCTCAGACGCAGCCGCAGATGCAAACGCAGCCGCAGATGCAAACGCAGCCGCAGATGCAGCCGCCCGCACAAACGGTCCCGGTTCAACCGGCCACCGGTACGCAGAAGGTGCAGCCGTGAGCACGCCGCACGCGCCCGGCAGCGCGCCGCTCGAGTCAGCGGCGACGGGCGGAGCGCATCGCGAGCCGCCTTCTGCGCTTGCCGCGCGGCTCGTGCCGTATGGCTTCGCGAAGAGCGGCCAGATTCTCGTCGCGCATCAACACGCCGATTCCATGGAAGTGTGGATCAGCGAGCGCACGACGCAGGCCGCGCTCGCGGAAGTCGCGCGCAATTTCGGCGCGGTGTCGGTGGTGCGGCTCGATGCGGATGAACTGGCGCAGGCGATCAATCAGGCCTATTCGCGCCAGGACGGCAGCGCCGCGCAGGTGGTCGGCGAAGTGGAAGGCGAAGTCGATCTGTCGCGTCTGATGCAGGACATTCCCGAAGTGGAAGACCTGCTGGAATCCGAAGACGACGCGCCGATCATCCGCATGATCAACGCATTGCTCACGCAGGCCGCGCGCGAACAGGCGTCGGATATTCATATTGAACCGTTCGAGAATGCGTCAGTGGTGCGCTTTCGCGTCGACGGCACGCTGCGCGACGTGGTGCGTCCGAAGAAAGCGCTGCACGGCGCGCTGATTTCGCGGATCAAGATCATGGCGCAGCTCGATATCGCCGAGAAGCGTTTGCCGCAGGATGGCCGCATCACGTTGCGTGTCGGCGGAAGGCCCGTCGACGTGCGCGTATCGACTTTACCGACGGGCCACGGCGAACGCGCCGTGCTGCGTCTGCTGGAAAAAGACGCGCAGCGCCTGAATCTAGAAGCGCTCGGCATGGCGTCCGATACGCTCGGCCAGTTCGACAAGCTGATTTCGCGTCCGCACGGCATCGTGCTCGTGACGGGCCCGACGGGCTCGGGCAAGACGACGACGCTGTACGCATCGATGTCGCGGCTCGAGACGGCGACGACGAACATCATGACCGTCGAAGACCCGATCGAATACGATCTGTCCGGCATTGGTCAGACACAGGTCAACGAGCGGATCGGCATGACCTTCGCTCGCGCGCTGCGTTCCATTCTGCGTCAGGACCCGGACGTCATCATGATCGGTGAAATCCGCGATCTCGAAACGGCGCAGATCGCCGTGCAGGCGTCGCTGACGGGCCACCTCGTGCTCGCCACCTTGCACACCAACGACGCCGCCTCCGCCGTCACGCGTCTGACGGACATGGGTGTCGAGCCGTATCTGCTCGCGTCGTCGCTGCTCGGCGTGCTCGCGCAGCGGCTCGTGCGGCGTCTGTGTCCCGTGTGCAAGGAAGAGCGCGAGGAAGAAGGCGGCCGCAAGTTCTGGCACCCCGTCGGCTGCGAAAGGTGCGGACATTCGGGCTATGCGGGACGGCGCGGCGTGTACGAACTGCTGAACGTCGACGAATCGATCCGCTCGCTGATTCACCGTAATGCCTCCGACGCCGAGATTCTCGAAACCGGCCGCAAGCACGGCATGCGCACGTTGCGCGAGGACGGCGAACGCTGGCTCGCATCGGGCTTGACGTCGCTCGAAGAAGTGATACGCGTGACGGGCGGGGTCTAAAGCGCATGCCCGCATTCCGTTTCGAAGCGATCGACGCCGCCGGCAAGGCGCAAAAAGGCGTGCTCGATGCCGACAGCGCGCGCGGCGCGCGCACGCAATTGCGCACGCAAGGTCTCACGCCGCTGGTCGTCGAACCGGCGGCGACGCGCACGCGCGGCGAGCGCAGCCAGCGGCTGTCGTTGGGGCGCAAGCTGTCGCAGCGCGAGCAGGCGATTCTCACGCGACAACTCGCAAGTCTGCTGATCGCCGGTCTGCCGCTCGACGAAGCACTCTCGGTACTCACCGAACAATCGGAGCGCGATTACATCCGCGAACTGATGGCCGCGATCCGTGCGGAAGTGCTGGGCGGCCATTCGCTGGCGAACGCGCTGTCGCAGCATCCGAAAGATTTTCCCGAGATCTACCGCGCGCTCGTCGCAGCGGGCGAACATACGGGCAAGCTCGGACTCGTGCTGTCGCGGCTCGCCGATTACATCGAGCAGCGCAACGCGCTCAAGCAGAAGATCGTGCTCGCGTTCACGTATCCGACCATCGTGACGATCATTGCATTCGGCATCGTCACGTTCCTGCTGAGCTATGTCGTGCCGCAGGTCGTCAATGTGTTCGCCAGCACGAAGCAGCAGTTGCCGATCCTCACCGTGATGATGATGGCGCTCTCCAGCTTCGTGCGGAACTGGTGGTGGGCAATGCTGATCGCGCTGGTGATCGTCGTGTACGTGGTGCGCGCCATACTCGCGCAGCCGGGCCCGCGTCTCGCATTCGATCGCTGGACGCTGACGGCGCCCCTCTTCGGCAAGCTCGTGCGCGGCTACAACACGGTGCGCTTCGCGAGCACGCTCGGCATTCTGACGGCGGCGGGCGTGCCGATTCTGCGCGCGTTGCAGGCCGCGAGCGAAACCCTCAGCAACAAGGCGATGCGCAACAACATCGACGATGCCATCGTGCGTGTGCGCGAAGGCACGTCGCTGTCGCGCGCGCTCGGCAACACGAAGACGTTTCCGCCCGTGCTCGTGCACCTGATCCGTTCCGGCGAAGCGACAGGCGACGTGACGACGATGCTCGACCGCGCGGCCGAAGGCGAAGCGCGCGAACTCGAACGGCGCACGATGTTCCTGACAAGCCTGCTGGAACCGCTGCTGATTCTCGCGATGGGCGGCGTGGTGCTGGTGATCGTGCTGGCCGTGATGCTGCCGATCATCGAGTTGAACAACCTGGTGCAGTGACGGCGCGTCAGCGTCCGAAAGACTTGCAAGCCGGACCGATGCTTTCAGTTTGCGCCGGCCCGGCGGAGAAGGAAATCAGCGCACGTAGATGGTCGGGCCGGGCGGGTTCGCGGGAAGGAACACTTCGGAGCGGGAGCCGTTGCGGTCGATGATGATCGAGCGGGCGCGCACTTCGCCGAGCTTGACGCCTTGCATGATGGTGCTGCCCAGCGATACAGCGTGCGGCGGTTCGCCGCCCGTGCTGATGATCGCGGCGGCGCCGTGGCTCAGCGCGAGGATGCCGAACAGATGAATGTCCTGATTGGCGGTGCGCGTGAGCTGGCCGCCGAACAGGGCCGCAGCCTGATCCGTCGAGACGGGCGCGCGCACGGCGGCGGCGGGCACGGGCGCGCCGGAATGCGACGTGAGTGTGACGACCCAGTAAGTGAGTGTCGCGCAGAACACGGCGAAGACGGCGAGCGAAATCAGGCGGATCTGGAGAGCGTTCATGCGTGTGATTGTACGGACTATTGTGAATTTTGCGGCATACGGATCGGCAGATCGGAAGCCTACAACTGCGTGACATTAAAATGATCGACCGGACGTGCAGAGTGCTGAATTCTCAACGCATTGCGTGACGTCTGATCGATCGACCCTTCATTCAAACGAGGTAGCAAGCTATGCAAATGTGGACCAGTCGCCGCAACGAGATCGCGGCCATGCGCGCGGGCCAGCGCGCCCGCCTTCAACGCGGGTTCACGCTGATCGAAATCATGGTCGTGATCGCGATCCTGGGCATTCTGGCCGCGCTGATCGTGCCGAAGATCATGAGCCGTCCGGACGAAGCCCGCCGCGTCGCGGCCAAGCAGGACATCGGCACGATCATGCAGTCGCTCAAGCTCTATCGTCTCGACAACGGCCGTTATCCGACGCAGGAGCAAGGCCTGCGTGCGCTGATCGAAAAGCCGTCGACGGACCCGGTGCCGAACAACTGGAAGGACGGCGGCTATCTCGAGCGTCTGCCCAATGACCCGTGGGGTAATTCCTATCAGTATCTGAACCCGGGTGTGCACGGCGAGATCGATGTGTTCAGCTACGGCGCGGACGGCAAGGCGGGCGGCGAAGGCAACGATGCCGACGTCGGCTCGTGGCAATAAGCGCTTCACGCTGATTGAATCGACATCGATCGTCACCATGCGATTGCACGACTGCATGCCGCGCGCCGTTCGTGAAGCCGCCCGCGTCGACAACGCGCGCGGCTGCATGAAGCAGGATGCACTGCGCACGGCCGCACGCCAACGCCAGCGCGGTTTCACGCTGCTCGAAATGCTGGTGGTGCTGGTGATCGCCGGCCTGCTGGTGTCGCTTGCATCGCTGTCGCTGACGCGCAATCCGCGCACGGATCTGAACGAGGAAGCGCAGCGTCTCGCGCTGCTGTTCGAATCGGCGGGCGACGAAGCGCAAGTGCGCGCGCGCCCTGTTTCGTGGCTGCCGCTGGACGGCGGCTTTCGTTTCGATGTCCACACCAGCGACGGCTGGCGTCCGTTGCGCGACGATCTGCTCGGGCCGCGCCGCTGGGAAGGCGGCGTGACGGGCGTGACGATCGAGTATCCCGGTTCCGATACGCATTCGGACCGCATCGTGTTCGGTACCGAGAGCATCGATACGCCCGTGCAGGTGACGCTCTTTTCCGCCGCGGGGCGCGTGACGATCATCGGCACGGGCAACGGCCGGTACGAGGTGCGCTGATGCAGTGTGCGCTTCGTGTTCGCCGCGCGCGCGGCACGCTGGATAACCCAATTCGCAAGCGGGCGGGAGGCTTCACGATGATCGAAGTGCTGGTCGCGCTGGCGATCATCGCGGTCGCGCTGGCCGCTTCGCTGCGCGCGGTCGGCAGTCTCGCGACGGGCGAGGCCGATCTGCATCGGCGGCTGCTGGCGGGCTGGAGCGCGGATAACGCGCTCGCCCAGCTCCATCTGGCGCACGCGTGGCCGGAAGTCGGCTCGCAGAGCTTCGACTGCTCGCAGGGCAACCTGCAACTGATTTGCACGGAAAACGTGAGCGCGACGCCGAACCCTGTGTTTCGACGCGTCGAGGTTTCAGTGACGTCGCCCGGCCGGCCGGGCAACCTCGCGCAGATGGTGACGGTAATCGCGAATGAAACGAATCGCTCGCTCTGAGCACGACGTCTCGCGCGTTCGGCGTTCGCCGCTGCTGAGAAAGACAGCGGGCGGTTTCACGCTAATCGAACTGCTCGTTGCCATTGCGATTCTGGCCGTGATCGCGGTGCTGTCGTGGCGCGGACTGGACCAGATCATCCGTGGACGCCAGACAATCACGAACGCGATGGAAGACGAGCGCGTATTCGCGCAGTTTTTCGATCAGATGCGCATCGACGTGCGCAACGCCGCATCCGACGACGAAGCGGGCGAACCGGCCGTCGCGGTGAACGGCAATGCGCTGCAGATCGTGCGCTACATGCGCGCGCCGGGCGCGGCGCCACGGCTGGTTGTCGTGCGGTATCGGATCACCGAGGGACGGATTCTGCGCTATGCGTCGCCGCCGCTGGCGAACATCGGCGAGGTGCGCCGCGCGCTGGGCGGTTCGGAGAACGAGAACTGGAACGCCGTGCCGTTGATCGGCGGTATTGGCGCGATTACGGCGCGGCTGTATGTGCCGAAAGTCGGCTGGACGACGCAGATGAAAGACGTGCAGTCGGCGATCACCGAGAACGACAATAATCTGAAGGTGCCTCAGCTCGGCAACGCGCCGTTGCCGAGGTCGGTGACGGGGCTCGAAGTGAGCATCGGCGCGAGTTCGCTCGCGCGGCCCGTTACGCGGGTCTTTCTCGTTGGGGAGTGAGTCTTGGTCACGCGCTTTCGCCCTGCCCGTTCGAAACCTGCCGCTCAACGCGGCGCAGCCATCATCAGCGCGCTGCTGGTCGTCGCGCTGTCCGCGATTCTCGTCTCCGGCATGCTGTGGCGGGAGCAGGTGCAGATCCGGCGCATCGAGAATCAACGGCTGCTGGCGCAGGCGCAGTGGGTGTCGCGCGGCGCGCTCGACTGGACGCGGCTCATTCTTCGGTCCGAAGGCGATACGTCGGCGGGCATCACGTATCTTGGCGGCGTCTGGGGCGTGCCGATCGCGCGCACGCGCCTGTCCGATTTCCTCGGGCAGATCGGCGAGGTGCGCGCGCAGGAAGGCGGCGCCACGTATATCTCCGGTTCCATCGAGGATGCGCAGGCCAAATTCAATCTGCGCAACCTCGTTTCAACGGCGGTGCCTGGCGCGCTGACGCTGAACGTTCAGCAGATCCAGTCGTTCCAGCGTTTGTTGCAGCTTCTTGGCATCAACGGGCAACTGGCGAAGAACACCGCGCTGCAATTGCGCGCGGGACTGCGGCAATCGGCGACGCGCTTCCAGACGGCGGCCAATCCCGCCACCGTCGATCCAACGCAGCCGCAAGGCGGCGCGACTGGCGGCGGCAATTACACCGATCAGCCCGGTCTCGAAGACGCCGACGAGAACGCGCCCGTCGCACCGCTTCAGATGACGGGCGTCGATTCGCTGCTCGACGTGCCCGGCTTCACGCCGGAGATGATCGCGCGGCTGCGCCCGTTCGTGACCGTGTTGCCCACCACGACGCCCGTCAACATGAACACCGCGCCCGCCGAGGTCGTTGCGGCCGTCGTGCCGGGCATGAATCTGTCGAATGCGCAGGCGTTCGTCGCACGGCGCGAGACGGTGTTCTTCCACAACGTCGGCGATGTGCAGCTCGCGTTGCGCGGCGCGGGCGTCCAGCAGCTGGTGTTCGATCCGAATCAGCTCGACGTGAACACCAGCTACTTCCTGATCCACGGACGCGTCGAGCATGAGCGCGCCGAAGTCGATCGCACCACCCTCGTCTATCGCGACGCGCTGACGCATACGACGCGTATCGTATGGGGACGAGATCAACTATGAACAACGCAATTTCCCGAGAGAGTGGCCTTTGAGCACGCTGATCGTTCTTCTGCCGCCGCGTGATCCGGCGGTGCCGTCGCAGGAATGGCAACTGCCGGAGTTGCCGTTTCTGCTGCTCGACAAATCGGGGCGCGTCCAGCGCGCCGGCCGCTCGGCGCCCGGCCTGCTGCCGCGTGCGAGCGCGACCGTGCTGATGCTCGCCGCGCGCGACTGCCTGATGCTGGCCACGGCCGTGCCGCCGCTGAAAGGCCCGCGCTTGCGTCAGGCGCTGCCGAACGTCGTCGAAGATCAACTGATCCAGGACCCGCAGACCACGCACATCGCGCTCGATCCGCAGCCGCTCGACGGCAACCGCCATGTGCTCGCGATCGTCGATCGCGGCTGGTTCCGCTATATCGTCGAGACGTTTGCGGCGGCGGGTCATCGCAATGTGAAGGTGGTGCCCGTCACCCGTTGTCTGCCGCAGCCCGTCGCCGCGATGGCGGCCGACGTGCCTGTGGAGGAAGCCGTTGCCGCTGGCGCCGATGCCCCACCGCCGCGCGCCGAGCCCGTCGTTGCAGGCCTCACGCCCGTCGTTGCGGCCGTGCTGGGGCATGTCGTGCCGTCGACGGCCGCCGTGCTCGGCGAAGGCGCCGTCGACGCCGCACCGCCGCGCGTCGAGCTTGCGCTCGCGCGCGGTCCGCTCGGTGAAGGGCTGGCCGTGCCGGAATCGGCGGTCGGCGCGACGGTGGCGGCGCTCGCGGGCCATGCGCCCGTCACGCTTTACACGCTCGTCGATTTGCCGGGTAGCGAGCCGCGCCTGGCGTCGGTGGCGCAGCCCGGGCGCCCTTCTATCGCTGGTTCGCTGCCCGTCTCGTTCGAAACGCTCGCGCGTAACGCGATCCAGTGCCGCTTCGATCTCGCGCAGTTCGAGTTTGCCGTGCAGCCGTGGCGCCTCGATCGCGCGTCGCTGCGCCGCCTGCGCTTGCCGTTGTGGCTGCTGGTGGGCACGGTGCTCGTCGCAATCATCGGCGCGAATGTTCAGTGGCTGATGTTGTCGCGTCAGCGCGATGCGATCAGCGCGCAGATGACCGAGCTGCTGCTCAACACCTTTCCGAAGACCACGGTCGTGCTCGACGCGCCCGATCAGATGGCGCGTCAGTTGCAGCAATTGCGCGTCGCGGCGGGCGAGCTGTCGCCGGACGATTTCCTTTCTCTCGCGGACGGGCTGGCGCGCTCGCTGGGGCCGATTCCCGTCAACGGTCTTGCCGCGCTCGACTATCACGACCGTCGTGTCGATGTGACGTTCAAACCCGAGATCAAGGTCGATCCCGATTTCCAGCAGCGCCTGACGCGCAATGGCCTGACGGGCGCGATCGACAGCAACACCGGCAAGTGGACGATCAGGAACGGACAATGAAAGCAGAACTGTTGAACACGTGGGCCGGCTTCTGGGATGCCCGCACGCCGCGCGAGAAAGCGCTTTTGACGTGGGGCGGCGCGGTGCTGGCTGTCGTCATCGTCTGGTCGGTGTTGTGGGCGCCCGCCCAGGAAGGACGCGCGCGGCTGCGCGAATCGATCCCGGGCCTGCAGCGCCAGCTTTCGCAAATGACCGCGCAGGCGAACGAGGCGCGCGCGCTGTCGGCGGCGGCACAGGGCGTGGCGCCGACGGGCGGCGCGCTGAAGGACGCGCTGACGGCGTCGCTGAACGACCACGGGCTCGCGCCGACGCAGGTGCAGGTGCTCGGCAACGCGGTGCAGATCCAGTTGAAGAACGCATCGTTTCCCGCTTGGACCGAATGGCTCGACGATGCGCGCAAGCAGTTCAAGGTGCAGGTGTCCGAGGCGCACGTCACGGGGTTGAAGCAGGACGGCCAGGTCGATCTGACGGCATCGCTGCAACCGGCAACGATCAAATGACGGCGCAGCCACGGGATTACGCATGAGTTTCTGGATGCGGCGACTACGCGCCGCGCTGCCCTGGATCGCCGTCGCGCTGATCGCGAACGTCGCGGTGTTGCTGGTGATGGCGCCCGCAGCTTGGGTCACGCCGCAGTTCTCGAAGGCCACGCAAGGGCATGTCAATCTCGTCGAGCCATCGGGTTCGCTGTGGCATGGCTCGGCTTCGCTGATGCTCGCCGCCGGGCCCGGCGCGGAAAGCGCGACGCTGTTGCCGGGGCGCATCGAATGGCGCACGTCGTTCTGGCCGTTGTTCACGGGCCGTGTGCGGATGCAGATGTTGCAAAGCCAGGCGATGCCCGATCCCGTCACGGTCGATGCCACCCTGCGCAGCGCGACGCTGTCGGGCGGCAGCATCGCCGTGCCAGCGTCGTTGCTCGCGGGCCTGGGTGCGCCGTTCAACACGCTCGATCTGCAAGGCGACGTGCGGCTGACGTGGACCGACTGGCGCAGCTTCAATCGCCAGGCATTCGGTCAGTTGATCGTGACGCTGAACGACATGAGTTCGCGCGTCTCGCGCGTGAAGCCGCTCGGGTCGTATCGCGTGGTGTTTCAGGCCCAGGGCGGGTCCGGCACGCTCGATCTGTCGACGACGAAGGGGCCGCTGCTGCTGAACGGTCACGGCACGCTCAGCGAGTCCTCGACGTCATTCATGGGTACCGCGAGCACCACGCCCGACTCCGTCGACAATCTCGCCGGGCTGCTGAATCTGCTCGGGCGCCCCACTGGGCCTGGACAGGTCGCGCTGACCTTCGTCCACTGATCGTTTCGCAGCTTGCCGGTGGAAAACACAACGGCCGCCATGTTTGCACGTGGCGGCCGTTTGCGTTGGTGCGTGTGCCTTTTGTTGCCTAGCCCGCTGAGGTGGAAATTTTCGCAACGGGCGCGGCAGGCGACGATGCGGGCGCAGGCGCTGCAACTTCACCCGTCTCGCGATTCATCTGCTCGGCTTCCCAGCCGCCGCCGAGCGCCTTGACGAGACCGACCGACGACACCATCCGCTGTCCCGCGATGCTCGCCAGCTTCTGCTCGGCGGTGAACGCGGTGGTCTGCGCCGTCAGCACGTTGAGATAGTCGACAGTGCCCGATTTGTACTGGTTCGTGACGATATCCAGCGCCTGCTGGGCCGACTGCACCGCCTGCTGCTGCACGGTGACTTCCTGCTCGAGAATGCGCAGCGACGCGAGGTTGTCTTCGACGTCCTGGAACGCCGTCAGCACTGTCTGCCGGTAGGTGGCGACGTCCTGGTCGTAGGCGGCGCGCGCGGCGTCCGTCTGCGCCTTGCGCAGGCCGGCGTCGAAGATAGTCTGGGCGAGCGAGGGCCCGAGCGTCCAGAAGCGCGACGGCATTTGCAGCAGCTGCGAGAACACTGAGCTTTCGAAGCCGCCGCTGGCCGACAGAGTCAGCGTCGGGAAGAAAGCCGAAATCGCGACGCCGATCTGCTCGTTCGCCGCCGCGGCCTTGCGTTCGGCCGACGCGATATCCGGGCGCCGTTCGAGCAGTGCCGACGGCAGTTGCGCGGGGGTGGCGGGCGGCACGGCATCGAGCGGCGCGGGGGGCAGCGAGAACGCGGACGCCGGTTCGCCGACCAGCACGGCGATCGCGTGCTCGTTTTGAGCGCGCGCGACGCCGTTGTCGATGGCGGCAGCTTGCGCCGATTGCAGCTGCGTTTGCGCCTGAATCACGTCCGAGCGGGCGGCGACGCCCTGCGCGTAGCGGTTCTGCGTGAGCGTGAGCGAACGCTGGTAGGCGGCGACGGTATCGTCGAGCAGCTTTTGCTGCGCGTCGAGCGAGCGGATGTTGAAGTAGGTTTGCGCGAGCGTTGCCTGCGCGGACAGGCGCGCGTTCGCCAGATCGGCGGCGGCCGCCTGCTGCCCGGCCTGCTGGCTTGCGACGGTGCGGCTCACCTTGCCCCAGAGATCCGGTTCCCACGTCGCGTCGAGCGACAGGCTGTAGCTGTTGCTGATCGTGCCCGAACTGCTGAGCGACGACGTCGTGCCGCCGCCTCCGCCCGTCACCGAGCCGCTGAAGCTGCGGCTCGGCGTACGCGAGCGCGACGCGCTCGCCCCTGCGCTGATCACCGGGAAGTACGCCGCGCGCGCCTCGCCGACCAGCGCGCGCGCCTGCCGGTAGGCGGCGGCGAACTGCGCGACGGTCTGGTTCGACGCGTTGAGCTTGTCTTCGAGCGCGCTCAGCTGCGGATCGTTGTAGATGGTCCACCACGCGCCGCGATCCTGCTGGTCGGCGGGTTGCGCGACTTTCCAGCCGTCTGCGGCTTCCTTGTACGAGGCCGGAATGTCGACGGACGGCCGCTTGTAATCGGGACCGACCGCGCAGCCGGCAAGCGCGAAGGCCAGCGTGGCGCAAACGGCGATGTTCAGGACGCGTTGCCCCGCGACGTTCGCGACCGAGGCGCGTGCGCGCGAAGTTCGATCAAACTGCATGCAAGTGAATTCCTGTCGATGCGGAGAGCGCCATGTACCGGGGCGAATTGCGGAGCGGGTGCTCGCGCGATTGGCGGCGCGTACTCGCGATGGCTCGAATGGTAGCGCACGCATTGCCCGGCAATGAAATCGAAAGAGTAATGCCGCGCGCGCCCCGTGTGTGTTACCGACGGTGAGGCGACGGTTACGCGCTGTTACGGCGCTATTTGTGCGAGTGGATGTTGCGGGTCGGAAAAAGCAAAGGCCGCCTTGCGGCGGCCTTTATTCCGAAGCGACGCGCGACAGACGCCTAGAGGCGCGGATCGGCGGTGGTCTGCCGCGCCTGCTTGCCTGCGGCGGCGCGGCACGGCGGCGCATCGGGGCGCGCCTGACAAACCGTGGCTGCGGGAGCGATCGGCTGATGGCTGCCCGTCGAGCGGGACTTAAGCGGAGAAGCGAGCAATGCGGTCGGCCGCACGGCCTGCGCTTTGACGCTTCGAGTGCGCCGGTGTTCGAACCACGCGAAGAGCAGCACCCCGATCGACCCGCCCGGAAGGACGAAGATCACCGCATACAGAGCCACTTTCCACCAACGGTTGGCTCCTTGAAATGTTTGCAGCGCAGAATCGGTCAGCGAGCGGCTCAAGCCGCCGAGGGTGTTTTTCAGGTACAGCATCGCGGGAATCCTCTGTGCGCCGGTAAAAGAAGGCGCACGCAAGTGCGGTCAGAACATGGTCTCCGATGACGCGGGTCGCGTAACTCGTTGCCTGTAATAATATTGACCATGCAATCAATTTTCAAGATACTGTGCATTGCAACAAGGTCTTTCGTTGTTTTTTGGCTCGGTGCTTGCGCGATCAGTCCAGACGATTGACGTCACTGCCTGGGCAGATACAATCCGGAACATTCACGTTTGTCTCGCCAGCGGGCGGCTTCCAGAAGAGCATTCATGACCGACGGTCCCTACCAGCCGGAGTCGATTCATCTCGAATCGAGCCTTGGCTATTACCTGACCAAAGCGAGGAACGTGCTGGTCGAACGCACCGATCGCGCGGTCGCGCATCTCGGGCTGACGACTCAGCAGATCGGCGTGATCCTGCTGCTTTCATGCGGCCGCGCAACGACACCGTTCGAACTGTCGCGGGCCATGTCTTACGACAGCGGATCGATGACGCGGATGCTCGATCGCCTTGAAAAGAAGGGGCTGATCGCGCGCTCGCGTAGCGACAAGGACCGGCGCATCGTGAAGCTCGGCCTGACGCCGCAAGGTCAGCACGCGGCGTCGCAATTGCCGGAGATTGGCGCGTACGTGCTCAATGAACAGCTGCGGGGCTTTTCAGGCGCGGATCTCGCGACACTGATCGATCTGTTGAGCCGTTTCATTGCTAACGGTATCGATGGCGGAAACGGCGCTGTCGGATGTCAGATGGCCGACAAGTCTGGTGAAGAAGAAATCGGGTCGTCCGTTCCAACCGACGACCTTTAGGCAGCCGCGCTTCGGCGCGGTTTGTTTTACTAATTTACCTGTCTGGGCAGAGAGTGTCGGGACATGAATGCCAGCCATTGAGCAACGGGCTTTTTCATGTCGCGGCAAGTTTTCTCATGCAACAAGGAGAACACGCCAAATGAGCGCATTGCCAGCGGCTTCCACTTCTACCGGCTCAACGGATGACCGGCCGCCGCACGGCGGCGCGGCCTCCGCCCAGCCCGCCGCCCCTGCTCCGCTCACGGGCGGAAGGCTCGCGCTGCTAACGGTCGGACTCGCGCTCGGGACGTTCATGGAAGTGCTCGATACGTCGATCGCGAATGTGGCTGTGCCGACCATCTCGGGCAGCCTGGGCGTGGCGACCAGCGAAGGCACGTGGGTGATCTCGTCGTATTCGGTGGCATCGGCGATCGCGGTGCCTTTGACGGGCTGGCTCGCGCGGCGGGTCGGCGAAGTCCGGCTGTTCACGCTGTCGGTGCTGCTATTTACGATCGCGTCCGCGGCTTGCGGTTTCGCGCACAACTTCGAGTCGCTGATCGCGTTCCGTCTGCTTCAGGGGCTGGTATCCGGCCCGATGGTGCCGCTGTCGCAGACCATTCTGATGCGCTCCTACCCGCTCGAGAAACGCGGTCTCGCGCTCGGCCTATGGGCAATGACGGTGATCGTCGCGCCGATCTTCGGTCCCGTGATGGGCGGCTGGATCACCGACAACTACACCTGGCCGTGGATCTTCTACATCAATCTGCCTATCGGCCTGTTCTCGGCGGCGTGCGCGTACTTCCTGCTGCGCGGACGCGAAACGCAGACGACGAAACAGCGCATCGACGGCATCGGCCTCGGACTGCTGGTGATCGGCGTGTCGTGCCTGCAGATGATGCTCGACCTCGGCAAGGACCGCGACTGGTTCAGCTCGACCTTCATCGTCGCGCTGGCGATCATCGCCGTGACGTCGCTGGCGTTCATGATCGTGTGGGAGATGACGGAGAAAGAGCCCGTCGTCGACCTGTCGCTCTTCAAGGACCGCAACTTCGCACTGGGCGCGTTGATCATCTCGTTCGGCTTTATGGCGTTCTTCGGCTCCGTCGTGATTTTTCCGCTCTGGCTGCAGACGGTGATGGGCTACACGGCAGGCAAAGCGGGACTCGCGACCGCGCCCGTCGGTCTGCTCGCGCTCGTGCTGTCGCCGATGATCGGGCGCAACATGCACCGGCTCAATTTGCGGATCGTCGCGAGCTTCGCGTTCGTCGTGTTCGCATTCGTGTCGTTGTGGAACTCGACTTTCACGCTCGATGCGCCGTTCAATCAGGTGATTCTGCCGCGTCTCGTACAGGGCATCGGCGTGGCCTGCTTCTTCGTGCCGATGACGACGATCACGCTGTCCAGCATTTCGGATGAACGGCTGGCTAGCGCATCGGGGTTATCGAACTTTCTGCGCACGCTGTCTGGCGCAATCGGCACGGCGATCAGCACGACGTATTGGGAAAACGACGCGATCTATCACCACGCCGTGTTGTCGGAATCGGTGAGCGCCTACTCGGCGAATACGACGTCCTATAGCGATCTGCTGACGACGCTGGGCTTCAAAGGACAAGCGGTGACGGCGCAACTGAACGAGATCGTCACGCAACAGGGCTACATGATGGCGACCAACGATTTCTTCCGCATCTCGTGTGCGGGCTTCGTGGTGCTGGCGTGTCTGGTGTGGGTGACGAAGCCCAAAAAGGGCGCGGCGGCGTCAATGGGACATTGACGCCGCCGCGGGATGGGGAGCGCTGCGGCTCCCGATGCTACGAGGAGAGAGATTACTTGCCGTCGACCTGGATTTCGACGCGGCGGTTCTTCGCGCGGCCGATAGCCGTCGTGTTGGGCGCGACGGGCGATGCGCTGCCGTAGCCTTGCACGTCCCACTTCGAAGCACGCAGTCCGGCCGTTGCCAGATAGTTCTGCACCGAACGCGCGCGTGCTGCCGACAGACGGTTGTTCAGTTCGGCCGAACCCGTCGAATCGGTATAGCCGGCAATCGTCATACCCTCGATATCGACACCCTGGTTGGCCGCGACGAAATCATCGAGCTTCGCCGTTGCGACGGGCGTCAGCGTCGCGCTGCCGACGGCGAACGTCGCGTCGCCTTGCAGCGTGATCTTGCGCTGCGGAGCGCGCCGGACAGGGGCCGGTGCGGGCGCGACGACGGCAACCGGGACGGGCGCTACGACGGCGGGTGCCGGCTTGACGGGTTGCTCGACAACGGGCGTCGCGCATTGGAAGGTGATTTCGCGCGGGTCATTTTCGGACTTGAGATCCGACGTGATGTGATCGACCGACGAAATACGCACAGCCGGTTTGTCGCCGCAGATGCGTTTGACTTCGGCCATGCAGCTCTTCGAGCTCTCAAGCAAACCGAGACATTGGACACGATACGCTTGCGCACCGTTGGCCAAAGTGACGACGTCGGTGTTATGTGCGGGTCCGGAATAGGAAGTGCATCCAGCGATACCGGCGACGCAAGCGATCGCCGTCAAGATACGAAAGAACATGAGACTTCTCGCAGAGGAAATTAGAGTTACGAGACGATAGAGGCAGCGGATCGTCACTCCAATCGGAGAAGTCTTAATCAAAAAATGGCTTCGATTTGATTCGTCCTACTGTGAAACGGGCTCGCCGGTTGGTGATAAGACCGATTGACCGCTCGATCCGCCCGATTGTCCGGACGGCAATGGCGCCGCCACATTCGCTGCGGCGCCACGCACGAACTGCTTGAAGTCGGCGCCCGCTTCCCACGGGTTCGGCTTGCATCCGAGCGAGCTGTCGCAATGCGCGGCAAAACCGATCGTCGACGTGCCGTCGTTATTCGGTGTCTTCGTGATTTCGAATGAGAGATCGCGCTTGCCGCCGTCTGGCCCCGCTGTCTGGATCAGCGTATCGGTTGCCGTGGCGACCTCGTAACGGGAATGCGTAGTGACCCACGTGCGCGCGCGCTGCCACCACGCGTCGCACTGACTCTTGCTGTCGCAGGTCAGCGGCGCGGTCGCGATCTGCATGACATCGGGATCGACCTGCCCGCGCGTCGAGCAGCCGGCGGCCGACACGCAAACCGCGACCCACAGCGCGGCTATCAGACCTTTGTTCATAACCCGGATTCCTCCCTCGCACATGTCGAAGCGGCGAAGCGTTGCGTGATACAGGGTTGGACCGCGACGTTGCCGACGCGTTTCATACAGCGTGCATGAAGCGGGAGCGACGTTCGGGCATTGCAAGATGTGTCGCAGCAATTTCCGGCCCCGACTCGCTCGCAATGAAAAAGGGCAGCACGAAGCTGCCCTCATCAGACGCGGACTCGCGCATGCGATGGCGTACCAGACTAAACGCTGAAGCGGTTCAACGTATACGCGCGATACGCGGCAACGAACGCGTCGAATGAACCGACCTCCTCGCGCTCGAGCTTGGCCTGTTCGGCGAGCGATTGCGTAGCGAGCGCAGCGAACGCCTGCGTTTGCGCTTCGTCCAGCGGACGCGCGCGGAAATGCTCCGCGTGCGCGATGCTCTGCGCGAGACCGAAGTCGAGGAAACTCTGCTGCTTGTCGCGCATGACCTGCAGCACGCGAGCCGACGGCGTCAACGACGCGTCTGCGAGCTTTGTACGCTGCGTCGCGACCGAGCGTGCATGGCTGTCGTCGCCGCGAATTGCATCGAGCACGGCGGCTGCGTGATCGATTTTCGCGAGCAGTTCATTGGCCCAGTCGAGCATCTTGACGGGTTGTCCATCGCGCACCAGCTCGAGGCCGGGCTTGCGCCCTTCCATCGTCACGCGGCCGAAGTTCTGGTTCGCTTCCGTGTAGGCCGGCGGCGGCAGCGCCGCGCTTTCGTCGAGCGCGCATACCAGCAGATAGGCGTCGAGAAAGCGCGCGGCTTCGAGCGAAATACCCGTCGGTTCGAACGGATCGATGTCCATGCAGCGCACCTCGACATACTGCACGCCTCGCGCCGCAAGCGCATGCAGCGGACGCTCGCCCGGGTACGTGACGCGTTTCGGACGGATCGTCGAGTAGAACTCGTTTTCGATCTGCAGTACGTTGGTATTGATCTGCACCCATTCGCCGTCGCGCTGCGTGCCGATCGCCTCGTACGGCGGATACGGCTGGCTGACGGCCTTCGCGAGCGCATCGAGGTAGCCGGGCAGCGTGTCGTAATCGGCGTGCAGCGCGGCTTGCGCCGTCGTGTTCGAATAGCCGAGATCGCTCATGCGCAGGCTCGTTGCGTACGGGCGGTACAGCGTGTCGGCGTCGAACGTTTCGAGCGTATTCGCGCGGCCGCGCAGAAAGCGCCTGTCGAGCGCCGGCGACGCGCCGAACAGATACATCAGCAGCCAGCTCGTGCGGCGGAAGTTGCGGATCAGCGCGAGATAGCGGTCCGACTGGAAATCGACGGCATTGGCCGTGGATTGCTGGTCGGCATGCAGCAGCCGCCACACTTCTTCGTTCAACGAATAGTTGTAGTGGATGCCTGCGATACATTGCATCGTGCGTCCGTAGCGCAGCGCGAGCCCGACGCGGTACACATACTTCAGCTTGCCGATGTTGGACGTGCCATAGTCCGCGATCGGAATCTCGTCGTCTTCGGGTAGAACGCCCGGCATCGAGTTGTTCCACAGCACCTCGTCGCCGATGGCCGAATAAACGAAGCGATGCAGCGTGTCGAGACGCTCGAGCGTGGTTGCCGCGTCCTGCTCGGCAGGTGTGATCAGTTCGAGCAGTGCTTCCGAATAGTCCGTGGTCAGCGAAGGATGCGTGAGCGCCGAGCCGAGCGCGCGCGGATGCGGCGTCATCGCGAGATGGCCGTCGGGAGTGACGCGCAGGCTCTCCTTCTCGATGCCGCGCAAACCGGTCGTCAGCGCGTCGCGCTGCGGACCGGATGTCAGCACGGACAGGCGGTGCAGTAGCGCGTCGGTCGTGCGGGAGGGTGTCGTGTTTGGCATTGATGCGGGTCGAACAGGGTCGGCCGCCATGCGCCGCGCGGTGCTGCTCGCGCGCGGCCGACAGCGTTCGGCGGAATTTTCAGTAGCGGGCACTTTAACATCTCGCCAGAACGGCTGCTTGGCGTTGCCTCAGGCCGCTCCCGCGCCGCTTGCGACCGGCTTCAGTGCCCGCTGCGCGCCCTCTCACTGTACGCCGCACCGGACCGCGAAGTCGACCGACGACGTTCACGAATATGTGCGGAAGGCCGCTAGCCGCCGCGTGCGGCGCCTGCCCGATCGGCGACTTCGTTCCACAGATGCATCGCCGCATAGGCACGCCACGGCCGCCACGCGTCGGTGCGCGCGCGCTGCTGGTTGGGACGCACGAGCGCCGGCTCGCGCGCTGCGATTGCCTGCATCAGCACGAGGTCCCACGCGGGCCACGCGTCGGGGTCCCGCCACGCGCGCATCGCGACGTATTCGACCGTCCACGGCCCGATTCCGGGCAGCGCGAGCAACGACGCGCGCAACTGCGGAAGATCGAACGCCGCGCTGCCGATGCTGTCGATCGGCACGTCGCCGTCCGCCACGGCGCGCGCGAAGCCTTGCAAGGCTTCGATGCGCTTACCGGGCATGCCGATCTGCGCAAGGTCGACGGCGGCGAGCGCGGCGGGCGTCGGGAAGCGCCACGCGGTGCTCTCGTGCGGATGACCGTCGATGCGCTCGCCGGCGCGCTGCACGATCCTTCCGATGATGGTCGTCGCTGCCTTCACGCTGACCTGCTGGCCAACGATGGCCCGCACGACCAGTTCGAACCCCGACCACGCGCCGGGCACGCGCAGGCCAGGCGCTGCGGCGACCAGCGGCGCGAGCCACGGATCGCTGGCGAGGCTTGCACCGATCACCTTGGGTTCCGCGTGCAGATCGAACATGCGCGCGATGGGCGCGGCGAGCGTGTCCGCGTGACGGGCCACCGCGCCGTCGATGGTCGCGACGATGCAATGCCGGCGCGGATGCTTGCGGACGTTGAGCGTGCCGCTGTCGCCGTTCCAGCCGATCGCGCGACGCCAGACGCCGTCCTCGACGGCTTCGACGCCCGGCGTCGCGCGTCCCCCGAAGAAGCGGAGGACGCGCGGCCAGTCATAGGGAGCTTTGAACGGGAGTTCGAGTGTGGCGGTCGATGCGCGGCTCAAGCGGCGTGATCCATGTCGGCGGTGGAGTGAATGGCCGCGCCGGTGTCGCGCGATTCGCGGTGTGTCTCGGTATCGAGCAGCGCTGCCTTGCGCGCGACACCCCAGCGATAGCCCGCCAGCGCGCCGTCCTTTTGCACGACGCGGTGGCAAGGTATCGCGAGCGCGACGGGGTTCGAGGCGCACGCATTGGCGACGGCCCGCACCGCGCGCGGCGCGCCGACGGCTTCGGCGATCTGCGAGTAGCTGCGCGTCTCGCCGTACGGGATGCGGCGTAGCGCTTCCCACACGCGCTGCTGGAACGCCGTGGCGGCGATATCGAGCGGCAGATCGAAACGCTGACGCGTGCCCCGCAGATAACCGTCGATCTGCTCGACGAACGGCGCGAGCCGTTTCGGATCATCGATCAGTTCCGCGCTCGCGAATTCGCTGCGCAGGTCGTCGACGAGCGATGCTTCATCGTCGCCGAAGGCGATCTTGCAGATGCCCTTGTCGGTTGTCGCGACCAGCACGAGGCCGAGCGAAGTCTGCGCGCTCGCGTAGCGAACGCGCAGCCCCGCGCCTTTGCGCCGATATTCGGACGGCGCCATGCCCAGCTCTGCGGCCGCCATGCCGTACATCCGGGACGGTGAGCCGAAACCCGCGTCGACGGTTGCTCGGGTCACGTCGGCGCCGCGTTGCAGCGCGTCGCGCAATGCCGCGCCGCGCTGGGCCGCCTGATATTGCCGCGGCGACACGCCGACTACGCGCTTGAAGAGCCGCTGCAGGTGAAACGGGCTGACGTGCACGGCTTCGCTCAGTTGCGCGAGCGTGAGACGTTGCTGCGGGTCGGCGTCGAGCGCGGCGCAGGCGCGATTCACGATCTCGAGTTCGCGCGGCAGGCCGCCCGGCTGGCAACGCTTGCATTCGCGATAGCCGGCGGCGCGCGCTCCGTCGGTCGAAGCGAAGAAGTCGACGTTCTCGCGGCGCGGCAGGCGTGAGGCGCACGACGGACGGCAGAACACACCCGTCGTCCGAACGCCGTAGAAAAAGGCGCCGTCAGCGGACATGTCGCGTTTCAGGACGGCTGTCCAGCGGTCGTCGTCGTTGGCGAACGCGACGGGCGTCGCTTGAGAAATGGATGTGTTCATCATTTGCCCCGGGGGACGGTTTTGATGCCTGCCACTTTAGCGGGCAGGTTCACACAGTACGCTCCGCTTCTTGCTGTGTCATTTGGGCTGCGCGGCGGGCTGATTTTTCCCAGCTATTGGGATAATCTGCCCCCGAAAAAAGTTGGGGTTTTCCCTTAAAAAGTTATTGCGTCGCATCAAGTCGGCGTGTATAGTGGTTCTTGTCTCCTCCATGTCTCCTCCTGATATGGATTCAGCCCGCTCCAATCGAGCGGGCTTTTTTTCGTCTCAACGTTTTGCCCTCCTGGCCGACGAGCCGCCATCTGCACGCGCAATTCCTTCTACACTGGGTTCTTCACCGAACGACAGAGACGGGACGCCGCGCCATGAAATTCCAGATTCTCGATATCGATCACGTCGTCATCCGCGCTGCCGATCTCGACGCGATGACGCGGTTTTATCGCGAGGTGCTTGGCTGCACGGTGGACAGGGAACAACGCGATATCGGGCTGATTCAGCTGCGGGCAGGACGCTCGTTGATCGACCTGTTGCAGGCTGGCGGAAAGATCGACCGTCCGGAGAGCGGCGCGCCCGGCGCGGGGCGAAACATGGATCACGTTTGCCTACGCGTCGAGCCTTTCGACGCCGACGCGCTGAAGACATGGTTCGCCGCGCAAGACGTGCGCATCGGCGAAGAGGCGCAACGTTACGGCGCGGATGGTTATGGACCGTCGCTGTATCTGTTCGATCCCGAGGGCAATATGGTCGAACTCAAAGGCCCGCCGGTTGATAACCCTTGAGCGCCAGCGCTCGCTTTTTTTGGTACACAGGACGTGCGATCACGACCCGTCAGCGGCCACCGTGCGTTGCCGGACGCGCGTTCATCGGAGCCTTGAGCACCGTCCATTCGACGGGAACGGCGTCGGCGGTTTCGCTGCCCAGCCAGGCTGCGTGATCCTGAACCGTGCATTGCAGGCGCATCGTGCGTTCGGCCAGCGCAGCCAGCGCCGGCGCGACATTTTCGCCGAGCGTCCAGACGGTCACGTTGCGTAACCGTTCGACCTTGTTGCGCACGCCTTGCCACCAGATGTCGGAAGTCCGGCCGCCATATGCGATGACGATCACTTCATTCGCGCGCCCGCTCGCCTTTGCGATGCGGCGTTCGTCCGGTTGGCCGACGTCGATCCATGTGTCGATGGCGCCTGTCAGATCCTTGGCCCACAGATCGGGTTCGTCGATGTCCGACAGGCCTTTGCAGAATTCGAGGCGCTCTTGCGCGAACAGCGCGAACGCGGCAACGCGGACCATCATCCGCTCGTTCGTTTCCGATGGGTGCAGCGCGATCGTCAGCGAGTGGTCCGCGTAGTAGTGCCGGTCCATGTCCGCGATCTGGAGGTCAGCCTTATAGATTGTCGATTTCAGAGCCATGCTACAACCTGGTCCCGTGAATGCGGACCGGAGAGTGAATAGTGAGTCGGCGTACCTTGCCATGGTCATCCCCTGCCTTGCAGCGGTGGCGCCTCGGTCGCGCGTCTCGCCGATGAAACACATTTGCCGGATTGCCGCGACGTCGGGGCGTCAAGCCCTGTCGCACCAACCTTCCTGCTTTCGCATGCCTTGAAAGCAGCAACATATGTGCCGAGTCCGCGCGTTCGAGCCATCGCGCACTGCTCGCGCCTGGCTGCAAGGTGGGACCGTGATGATACCGAATATGCGGGCGCGGCATGACAGCCCGATGAGGCCGTCCGGCGCGGGTGATGAGCGGATCGAATCAGTGAACCGATTTCGACTGCGCTGATGGCAGGCTAAAGGTCAGCTGAAAAACGAAGATGGCCAGCTTAAAAACTGGCCATGTCGAGACACGAAAGCAGTGCTTTCGTCGGGGTGTTTGTATTCACCCGACATTTGCTGTCGGGTGAAATCCAACTTTAGATGCTTATTGCTTGATGAATCGGTCGTTGGTCCAAAGACCTTGCGTATCGCTATTGCCGGCATTGACGAATTCAACGTCATGGCCAACCACGCGGACTACACGAAAATCTGAATGCTCCGGCGTGGAAATGCATTGAAAACCGGAGAAGAATTCCTGCATTTGCTGTTGCTCGCCCGCCTGCGCGTGTTGCGTGACGGCGTCGAGCTTGTCCTTTGACAGGCAGCCATAGGAATTCGCCTTGAATTGCACGGTCTGCTGGGGCTTAATCACAGCGTCCTGCGCCGGCGCGCCTGCAGCTGCGAATAAACCTGCCAGTGCGAAAAGAATGGCGACTCGCTTGTTCATGGTTACCTCCTTGCGGGGTACGTCTCAGGTTAGCTATGTGTTTAACTGCCGTAAAACAAGCACGTCTTTCAATGTAGAAGAAACCCGTTGAACGGCAAGCACATCTTGTGTGCGCTCGCAACAGCGGCGAAATGTCGCACGGCGGCAAAACGCCACTTGATACCGCCCTAATGACGTAATAAACGCAGCTAGAGGCGGATTGCGAATTGCAGCTGAAAGCGTTTAGGCTTACTGGATAATCTTTTGCGGGCGTAATCAGCGTTTACGCTTAAAGGTTTTTAAACCGTTTGCGATAAACGATTAAGCCATTGATGCATCGCACACAAAGTCATTCGCGCGACTCATGAAAGCCCGATGCGATCTGAAGCGGACGCAGAATAAAAAAGATGCCTGAGGACCGCGCTCTGAGTTCCTGAACGAACTCGAAAGGGCGCTTGCACGAACGCCGTGTTCGTGGATAAATCGACCGGCCCAAAAACGCATGAACCGGAGCGGCGCACCGAAACGCGGGCCCTTCTTCCCAGGAGACTCTCATGACACTTGCACACTGGCTTCCCTTTGCCATCGCCTCGGCGATCCTCGTCGCGATTCCCGGACCTACCGTGCTGCTTGTAATTTCTTATGCGCTCGGCCACGGCCGTCGCTTTGCAATGGTGACGACCGCTGGCGTCGCGCTCGGCGACCTCACATCGATGACGGCGTCGATGCTCGGACTCGGCGTGATCCTCGCCGCGTCCGCGACGCTCTTCACGGCGCTCAAGTGGCTCGGCGCAGCGTATCTGATCTATCTCGGCATCAAGCTGTGGCGGGCACCCGTGTCGACGGCCGACGCGCCGGCTACAGGCGAGACCCGCGCGAGCCGGATCTTCGCGCACGCGTATGCGGTGACAGCACTGAATCCGAAAAGCATCGTGTTCTTCGTGGCGTTCGTGCCGCAGTTCATCGACACGCAAGTCGCCACGTGGTCGCAGATTGCGATTTTCGAAGCGACCTTCGTCGCACTCGGAACCTTGAATGCGCTCGGATATGCCGTGCTTGCTTCGGCGGCGCGGCGCGCGATCCGCAGTCCGCGCGTGCAGCGCGGGGTCAACTGCACAGGCGGCACACTGCTGATCGGCGCGGGACTCCTCGCCGCCGCGTGGAAGAAATCGACAGCGTGAGCGCATTTCCGATCGACGCGATGCGCCGCGCCGGGCGCGCTACTTGCATCACTCGAATCGCGCACATGGTGTGCGCGGTGGATCACACGCAGTGACGGGCAGTATGCCTACAATGAAGTTGTCGCTGCTCCGTCGATCGGGAGGTTATTGTGATCGAGCATCTGATTCTGGGCGCGTTTCTGGTCGTGCCGCTACTCATCGTCGCGTTTCTGTTTTCCGACGAACTTTGGCAGGAGCATCGCCAGGCCCTGCACGATGACGACCATCACAGACGGTTGGACTGGCGGCATCCGATTCGCAGCCTGCTGCATCACTAGGCGGGTGGACACTATCCGGAGCGGATGGAGGCTAATGTGCTGGCCTTCTCTTTCTCGTGGACCGAGTACTGGCTATTCATGGCCGCACTGGTCGTGATCAGCGTCGCGTTGACCTCGTTTTGCGGTTCGGTGCCGCGCGCGCCCGAGCCTCCGGAGGATGACGCCTAGCTTTTTGCGCGCTCCATATCTGTCGATCGAATTTCTCGTTGGCGCAGCGCTTCGTTATTGCGCAAGCGTTGTGTCGTCAAATTGACGCCCAAAGATCGTTCTATTCCCCCGATTGTCATGCGACGCGCATGCGTACGCTAAAAGCCATGCGATGTCGTCAATTTCTGACTCGATTCGCAGGTACCTATTTATTTGCATAGGTAGTGATTGGCGAAAATCCGGCTAGAGTTAATCATCAGATGTGAAAACTTTGGCCTTGTCGAGACGTCACGGGGGACGGCATGAACCGATTGATCGATCAGGAAATTGCGCACATTTCGCGCGTCATGTGGCCATCGCTGCTTGGGGGCATGGGCGGCACGATTCTTACTTCGGAGTACTGGCGCATGCGACTGCACGCGCTACTCGACGCACCTTCCCTCACCAAAATCCAGCTGTGCGCTCTGGACAGCCTGCTGCTTCGGCTCGATCACTATGACCGGTACGGCCCAGATGTCCACTCGGCGCCTTTCGCTGAGGCAACTGGCGAGCACGGCGCTGAGCCGGTCGTTTTGCACGGGTGATTCTTCGGCCGGCCGAATTTTGGGGGTTATAACCACCGCTCGTGCCGATAAACGCTTCCAAAATAGGGATTTTGCGCGGCTTTAGCGAGTCTTGTGTACCTTAAAAGTACGCTCTTCATCCTGATGTAACGAGCGGAACAAAACCTCGCCTGATAGGACTCTTCGCTTGTCAAGCCTGCCTGTGCGCCAGAAGGGTCCGATGCTGTGTACCAATAAATGGTAGTCTAAGTTCAGGGCGTTAGCATCGGCGAACTTGCTTGCTCTTCAGTCTGCGCGTCCACGTAATCTGCCCAGAGCTGCATTTCGCGCACAGCGTCCGTGTCATTGGCTACGGCAAGCGCATCCTTGTCGTCTGCCGATTGCAACAAATCGCGCAGATGACTCGACCCTGTGCGGCGGAAATCGTGGAGTACGAAATGTTCGCCCTGCAACCCGAGCGTTTTGACCGCCTGATTCAGCGTGCCCTTTGCAATCGGTCGATCTTCGCTGCCTCGCGTGGATGGGAAGACAAAGTTGCGACTGCTTTTGCTGTCGCGTAACTCGCGCAACATAGCCAGCGCCTGACCCGACAGATAGACACGCCGCTCGCGGCCGTTGCTCGCGCGCGCGGCGGGAATCGTCCAGACACCTGCGTCGAGATCGAATTCGCGCCACGCCGCTTCGATCAACTCGGATTTATTGACCATCGTAAGCACGAGCAAATGAAGCGCAAGCTTCAGAGGCCGTCGAATACTCGACGTATGGATCGTACGCACCAACGTACCAATCTCGCTTCCCGTCAGCACGCGCGAGCGGCTGTCTTGCGTCGCGATCGTGCGGGCGACGATGGCATCGGCGGGATTGACGCTCGTGAGCTGCCGCGCGATCAGAAACGCGAACAGCCGCCTTGCGACGTTACGCGTGTGGAGTGCCATCTGTGGTGCGCCCCGACTCTTGATTGCGTCGCAGATCGACTGGATATCTTCCGTCGTGACCTGCGCGATTGGTTTGTGCCCAATCGCGGGGAGGATGTCCTTGTCGAGCGCGCGTTGCGTCGTGCGTCGGTATTCGTCGGATTTGCGGGCCATTGCCGACGCCAGGTAAAGCTCGGCGGCGTCGCGCAGTACATCGACGCGTTTCTCGGCGCCCCGGTCCTGTCTGGCTATGGACACGGGCGACAAGCCCTGCGCCACGATTTCCGCATACTTCTGCGCCCTGGCTCGAGCGACGCGCAATGACATCAGTTGATAGTCGCCGATCGTGACCATCGGCTGTCGACGCCCGTCGAGCGTATAGCGGAAGCGCCAGACCTTCTTTCCGGTCGGCATGATTTCAAGGATGAGGCCGTGGCCGTCGGCGACGCTGTAGCGCGTGGCGCGCGGTTGCAAGGCGCGGATATGCGATTCGCTGAGCGGCGTTGCAAGTTTTGGCATGCTGGCGGGTTCGGTACACAGGGTGCATCAAATACGGAGTGTACAGGTTTGTGTACCGAAAAACAGGTTTTGGAAGTGATCCGAAGCCCTCCATATGGGCCATCGGAACAACATCTACTTGCCGATACAAAACCTGCTGAAAATTACACCGAGCAGGTCATCGGAAGTGAATTCGCCAGTGATCGAATTGAGCTGATCTTGAGCCAGTCGCAATTCCTCTGCGAAGAGATCGAGAGCTTGCGCATTCTGATCAGCGTGTTCTGCGGCGAGTCCCAGATGCTCTTGCGCCGCTCGAAGCGCAATCAGATGCCGCTCGCGCGCCAGATAAACGGTTTCCGCGCCGGCTTGCCAACCCGCGATGCGCAGTAGTTCGCCGCGCAGCAAGTCGATCCCGTCGCCCCGCTTTGCGGACAGACGAACCTCGCACGAATCGCCCTCGTCCGGCCCGTTCAGGCCGCTCACGCCCGATGCGATTCCCGTCAGATCCGTCTTATTCAGCACGCGAACAACGGGCACGCCGGTCGGAAAACGCGCGGCGATCGAATGGTCGTCGGCGGTCATGCCCGAGCGGGCGTCGAGCAGATGCAGCACGACATCGGCGCGCTGGATTTCACCCCAGGTCCGCTCGATACCGATCCTCTCGACCTCGTCTTCCGTTTCGCGCAGACCCGCCGTGTCGATCACATGCAGAGGGATGCCTTCGATCTGTATCGTCTGTGCGACCTTGTCGCGGGTCGTGCCGGCAATTGGCGTCACGATTGCGAGTTCCGCGCCCGCGAGCGCGTTCAACAGCGACGACTTGCCGACGTTCGGCTGCCCGGCCAGCACGACGGACAAGCCCTCGCGCAGCAGCGCGCCCTGCCTGGCTTCGCTCAGCACGAGCGCGAGGCGTTCGCGGATGCGCGTGAGCTTGCCGCGTGCGTCGGCGGCTTCGAGAAAGTCGATTTCCTCTTCGGGGAAATCGAGCGTCGCCTCGACGAGCATCCGCAACGTGATCACCTCTTCGACCAAAGCATGGATATCGCGTGAAAACGCGCCTTCCAGCGAGCGGCCAGCCGAGCGCGCGGCCGCTTCCGTGCTGGCTTCGATCAGATCGGCGACGGCCTCGGCCTGCGCCAGATCGAGCTTGTCGTTGAGAAACGCGCGACGCGTGAACTCGCCCGGCTCCGCAAGCCGCAGACCGAACGCGCGTCCGGCATCGATGCAGCGCTGCAGCACCAGCTGGAGCACAATCGGGCCGCCATGCCCCTGCAACTCGAGCACGTGCTCGCCGGTGTAGGAATGCGGAGCCGGAAAATACAGCGCGATGCCGCGATCGAGCGCATTACCGCCTTCGTCAAGAAACGGGACGTAGCTCGCGTGGCGCGGCGTCAGCGGTTGGCCGGTGAGCGCCTGCATCATTGGGCGCGCTGCCGCTTCGCCGACGCGGCCGAACGAAATCCGCACCACACCTATCCCGCCGCGGCCGGGCGCAGTGGCAATGGCGACGATCGGATCGGAATCGGTTGCGAGCATGTCGGAAGGGGCAGTGAGGAGTCGGAAAGTAGCGCACTTGCCGTGCGCTGAACGCCTGGCATTGTAACGCGGGCCTTTCGGGTGTTAGCGCGCAGATCTGGCCGCTGCGGGCTAACGAGATGTTTCAGATTTATCTCGAATGAGATAAGAGATTCTTGCATCCACAAATAGGGGAATTCGGACTCTTCGTGTAGTCTAGGCCCTACAGATCAACCCAGAGCAGATACTGGAATCTTCTGGAGAACGCCTCTTATGGGGTGCTGTGACGAGATAGGCAAATCTCAGATACGCGAAATGTAGCGCGTACAGTTGTCTACCTGCGATGCGACGGACTGCACAATCTTCCGATGCCAACCGTCGAAGAAAAAGCGGCTTTTGCCGAGCGACTCAAGTTCGCGATGAGACGCGCCCCGGAAAAACTCAAGGGCGGGACCGATCTCGCATTACATTTCAATCTACGCCATCACGGCGATCAGCCTGTGTCAGCGCAAACCGTGCACAAGTGGCTGAGCGGCCGCACGATCCCCACTGACGACAAGTTGCGCACGCTCGCGGCGTGGCTCGAAGTCGATGTGCATTGGCTGCATTACGGGCCTTCGCCTGGGGGATCGACGCGGAACGTTCCGAAGCCGTTGGCGCGTGGCGAGAAATATCCGCTTTCGCCTGAGACGCTCGAACTGGCGTCGAAAATCGAGTCCTTGACGCCGCATCATCGCTATCTGGTTCAGGAACTGATCTCGCAGTTTTACGGCGACGCTGACAACACTTAAAAAAATCGCAGACAAAAAAAACCGCCCGGCTGAAACCGGGCGGTTTTTTTATCGCTTCGAATCGGATCGGCAGGTTACCTGTCCGATCCGAGCGCTCGATCAGGCGGCCTTTTTCTTCTGCCCCATCATGCGCGTGATGTAGTACTGCTGCGCGATCGACAGCACGTTGTTCACGACGTAGTACAGCACGAGACCCGCCGGGAAGAAGAAGAACATGACCGAGAACGCGATCGGCATGAACATCATCATCTTGGCCTGGACGGGGTCCGGGGGCGTCGGGTTGAGTTTCGTCTGAACGAACATCGAGACGGCCATCAGAACCGGCAAGATGAAATACGGATCTTGTTGCGACAGATCGTGAATCCAGAGAATCCACGGCGCGCCGCGCATTTCCACCGACGACAGCAGCACCCAGTACAGCGAGATAAACACCGGAATCTGAATCACGACCGGCAAACAGCCACCGAACGGATTCACCTTCTCAGTCTTGTACAACTCCATCAGAGCCGCGTTCATCTTTTGCGGATCGCCCTTGAAGCGCTCGCGCAGCGCCTGCATACGCGGCGTGATTTCCTTCATGCGCGCCATCGACTTGTAGCTCGCGGCCGACAGCGGGAAGAACACCGCCTTGATCAGCAGCGTCAGCAGCACGATCGCCCAGCCCCAGTTGCCGACGTAGCCGTGGATCTTCTCGAGCAGCCAGAACAGCGGCTTCGCGATGATCGTCACCCAGCCGTAGTCCTTCACCAGTTCCAGACCCGGCGCGATGCCTTCGAGCATGCGCTCTTCTTCCGGACCGGCGAACAGACGCGCGGAAACGTCGACCGTCTTGCCCGGCTCGATCGTCTGCAGCGGCTGCTTGACGCCGACGCGATACAGCGACGGATCGATCTTCTCGACATAGATATCGCGCTTGACGCCCTGCTGCGGAATCCACGCCGACGCGAAATAGTGCTGCACCATCGCGACCCAGCCATTGTCGGCGGAGGTTGCGTAGTCTTCCTTGTTCTTGTCGATGTCGCTGAACGTCAGCTTCTGGAAGTGATGCTGCTGCGTGTACACGGCCGGCCCGATGAACGTGTGCGAGAAGCGCGGCGTCTCGACAGGCTGGCTGTCGCGCACGAGTTCCATGTATGCGGTCGGTTTGACGGGCGTCGTGCCGACGTTCTGGATCTTCGTGTCGACGTTGATCACGTAGCTGCCGCGCGTGAAGGTGTAGGTCTTCACGACTTTCAGGCCGCCCTTTTCCGGCGACTCGAACGACAGCTTCAGCGTGTTGCCCGTCATGTCGGTCGCCTGACCGGGCACGGGCGTGAACACGTCAGTGTGGTTCGGGAAGTCGCCGCCGAGCAGGCCCGTGCGCGCGAGATACGTGTGATCGGCCGTGTGGTCGAACAGCGTGATCACCTGATCGGGCTGCTTACCCTCGCCCGGCTTGACCAGCGTGAGCTTGGACAGCGTGCCGCCACGCGTGTCGATCTGGCCGCGGTAGACGTCAGTGCTGAACGAAACCAGCTGGGCCTGTTGCGTAGCGGGTGCCGTCGAGCCGGGCGCCGCGGCGCTCGTCTGCGGCAAATCGGCCGGTTGGCTTCCCGCCGCCGAGGAACCCGGCGCAGCGGGAGCTGCCGTCTTGGTCTGCGTCGCGCTCGGGAAGAACATCGACGGGCGTCCATGGTCGCGCTGCCAGTTGTCGAACAGCATGACAGCTGACATGAAGAAGATGACCCATAGGACGGTGCGTTTGATATCCATGCGTTGTCTCAGTGTCGATGGCACAGCGCGTCAGCGCTTCTTAGGAGTTGGAGGCGGGACAAGATCGATGCCGCCCGCCGAAAACGGGTGACAGCGGCACAGGCGCCTGGCGGCGAGGTAAGTACCACGCGCGGCGCCATGATACTGGATTGCTTCGCGCGCGTAATCCGAACAGGAGGGATAAAAACGGCACCGGTTGCCGAGCATGGGACTCACGGCAATCTTGTAGAAACGCAGCAAGGCGAATAGTACCGTTTGCATGACTAGTGCGGCCCAACCGCGCCGCCCGGAGAGAAGCGCCACAGGACAGCCGCGCGCGTGGACTGCGCGGGTCTCATGGCGCGGCTGGCGGCGTGTCGGCCGCCTGTCCTGCCGATGCTGCCGGCGCTTCGCGACGGGCGATTTCGCGCGCCGCCTTGTCGAGCAGCACATCGATTTCACCACGGCACAGCGCTTTCAACGGCGGCGACGATCCGCTGGGCATCGCCTTCCTGTCGAATTTGGCGTGCAGGCGCAGTAGCACGTCCCAACCGCCAAACTCCGCGCGACGCAAGCGAAACGCTTCACGAGCGAGGCGTTTCACGAGATTGCGAGTGACCGCGCGCGGCGCGTACTTCTTGCCGATCACCAGGCCGAGCCGCGCTTCATTGCCCGTGGGCCGCGCATACACGACAAAGTGAGCCGTCCGGCGCCACGGGCGCAAACGAAAAACGGATGAAAATTCATCCGTTTTTAGCAGCCTTGCGGCTTTGGGAAAGGCTGCGGACGCCTGCAACGGAACGACGTTCTGATGCGGCGCGTCTGCCGTTCCCGCAGCGTCACGGGTGTCGGACACAGCGCGCACTGGGCTTGACCGCGTATCTGCCTGCCTTAGATGGCGAGGCGTTTGCGGCCCTTCGCGCGGCGTGCGTTGATGACTTTGCGGCCACCAGCGGTCTTCATGCGAACGCGGAAGCCATGGGTGCGCTTACGGCGCGTCACGGAAGGTTGGTAGGTACGTTTCATGTTGCTCTCACTTGTTGAGAAATAACCGCGCGAGCATCGCTGAAAGTGCAAATGCCGGAGGTTCGAAAATTGGTTTTCGCGGAACCCGCTATTTAAACCGGTTTTCTCTGAGTCGTCAATAGTTTAGGGTGATGATCCACAGGCGGCGATTGCTGGCGTTGTTTGATCGGACCCTGTGGATAACTCACTTTGCCTGCCGTTTTGGCGGTAGAATCTCGCCTTACTTCCCAAGAATCCCGCACGCCGCCCCGGCCCGCTTGACCCCGCAAACCCTTGTGGCACAAGCGTCTGGGGCTTTTCCGCCTGGCTGCTTCGGGCCTCGTCGCGTATCCCGCGACCAGAGCGCCGGTGGAATCGCGTCGCAACCATAACGATAGCAACTTGATGAACGAATTCTGGCAACACTGTTCCGCATTGCTGGAGCGTGAATTGACGCCCCAGCAGTACGTGACGTGGATCAAACCGTTGGCCCCGGTCGCCTTCGACGCCGATGCAAATACCCTGAGCATCGCGGCGCCGAACCGTTTCAAGCTGGATTGGGTCAAGAGCCAGTTTTCCGGCCGCATCACCGATCTCGCGCGTGATTTCTGGCATTCCCCCGTCGACGTCCAGTTCGTCCTCGACCCCAAAGCCGGCGTGCGTCCGGCGCCTGCTGCGCCGGCGCGGCCATCGTCCGTGGGCGCGAGCAGCGCCGCCGCAGCCGTGGATGCGGCAGTCGGCGCCGTGCAGGCTGCCCACGCGGCACGGGCGGGCGGTATGGGCGCAGGCGGTGCAATGGCGAGCCTCGGCGCGCACACGCACGCCGCGCAACTGACCGACGATGCCGCCGACCTCGATCTCCCGAGCCTCGACGCGAACGAAGCCGCGGCTGCACGCCGCACGTGGCGTCCGGGCGCGGCCGCGCAAGCCGCGAGCGGCGAAAACGACTCGATGTACGAGCGTTCTAAGCTCAACCCGGTGCTCACCTTCGACAATTTCGTGACCGGCAAGGCGAACCAGCTGGCGCGCGCGGCGGCGATCCAGGTCGCCGACAATCCCGGCATCTCGTACAACCCGCTGTTCCTGTACGGCGGCGTGGGCCTTGGCAAGACCCACCTGATTCACGCGATCGGCAACCAGCTGCTGATGGACAAAGCCGGCGCCCGCATCCGCTACATCCACGCGGAGCAGTACGTGTCGGACGTGGTGAAGGCGTATCAACGCAAGGCATTCGACGACTTCAAGCGCTATTACCATTCGCTCGACCTGCTGCTGATCGACGATATTCAGTTCTTCTCCGGCAAGTCGCGTACGCAGGAAGAATTTTTCTACGCGTTCGAAGCGCTGGTTGCGAACAAGGCGCAGGTGATCATCACCAGCGACACTTATCCGAAAGAAATCTCAGGCATCGACGACCGTCTGATTTCGCGCTTCGACTCCGGCCTCACCGTCGCAATCGAACCACCCGAGCTTGAGATGCGCGTCGCGATTCTGATGCGCAAGGCGCAATCGGAAGGCGTGAATCTGAACGAGGATGTCGCGTTTTTCGTCGCGAAGCATCTGCGCTCGAACGTTCGCGAACTGGAAGGCGCGCTGCGCAAGATTCTCGCGTACTCGAAGTTCCACGGCCGCGAAATAACGATCGAACTGACCAAGGAAGCGCTGAAAGACCTGCTGACGGTGCAGAACCGGCAGATTTCGGTGGAAAACATCCAGAAAACGGTCGCCGACTTCTACAGCATCAAGGTCGCCGACATGTATTCGAAGAAGCGCCCGGCCAATATCGCGCGTCCGCGCCAGATTGCGATGTATCTGGCGAAGGAACTGACGCAGAAAAGCCTGCCGGAAATCGGCGAGCTGTTCGGCGGGCGCGACCACACGACGGTGCTGCACGCGGTGCGCAAGATCGCCGACGAACGCAGCAAGGACGCGCAGCTCAATCACGAACTCCACGTGCTGGAGCAGACGCTGAAGGGTTGAGCGCGGTAAGGGGGGCGGATCGGGTCGAAGGTTTCCTCGAACTGGTCGGAAAATTCGATCTGTTTATTGCGCAAGCCACCCCCAATTTAGGGAAGTGCTTCCATTTTCAGGCACAATACAGGTTTAACCGTCCGGCAAAAGCGGGCGGGATTCAAATGCCGTGACTGGCGCAGCACCGCGCCGGCGGGGGGCCGGGGCCGCGCGCTTCAATACTGCTGGGCAAGGCGCGCAGGCCGTCACATCAACGAAGGAACTCTATGCAACTGGTCAAGACCGAACGCGATAACCTCCTCAGGCCGCTGCAAACCGTGAGCGGCATTGTCGAACGCCGTCATACGTTGCCGATCCTCGCCAATTTGCTGATTACCAAGAACGGCCCGGACGTCTCGTTCCTGTCCACCGACCTCGAACTGCAAATCACCACGCGCGCCGACTTCGGTGTCGGCGGTGATTCGGTGGCCACGACGGTGGCGGCACGCAAGCTGCTCGACATTCTGCGCGCGATGCCCGACGGGCAGGTCACGCTGACCCTGAACGACAAACGCCTGACCGTCCAGTCCGGCAAAAGCCGTTTCGCCTTGCAGACGCTGGCGGCCGACGAGTTCCCGACCGTCGCTCAAGCTAAAGACTTCGGCGCGAACCTCGCGGTTCCCCAAAAGACATTCCGCCAGCTGCTCGGCATGGTCCACTTCGCGATGGCGCAGCAGGACATCCGTTACTACCTGAACGGCATGCTGCTGGTGGTCGATGGCGATCAATTGATGGCTGTCGCGACGGACGGTCACCGCCTCGCATTTTCGTCGATGAAGATCGAGGGTTCGTTCGCCCGCCAGGAAGTCATCATCCCGCGTAAGACGATTCTCGAACTGCAGCGTCTGCTCGAGGACATCGACGACGTCCTCAAGATCGACATCGCGCCCACGCAGGTCAAGTTCACGTTCGGCGGCGTGGAGCTGGTGTCGAAGCTGGTCGAAGGCAAGTTCCCCGACTTCCAGCGCGTGATTCCGAAGTCGCACAAGAACACGTTCGTGATCGGCCGCGAAGAGCTGCAACGTTCGCTGCAACGTGCGGCCATTCTCACGTCGGACAAGTTCAAGGGCGTGCGCTGCATCGTCGAGCCGGGCCAGCTGAAGATCATGTCCACCAACGCCGACCAGGAAGAGGCGCAGGAAGAACTCGAAATCCCCTACCAGGGCGACAGCATCGACATCGGTTTCAACGTCACGTACCTGCTCGACGTGCTCGCGAACCTGAAGGTCGACCTGCTTGAAATCAGCCTCGGCGACGCGAGTTCGAGCGCGCTGATCACGATTCCCGAGAACGACGAGTTCAAATACGTGGTGATGCCGATGCGCATCTGACGCATCCGACACGAAGAACACACCAAGGGGCGCAGCGCCCCTTTGGTGTTTTTATGGTGTTTTGAAAAGCTCCGAGCAGTAACGAAGCAGTAACGCAGATCCGGAAGAAATCCATGACTGATACGAACAATTCGCAACCCGATAACAGCTACGGCGCCTCGTCCATTCAGATCCTCGAAGGTCTGGAGGCCGTGCGCAAGCGGCCGGGTATGTACATCGGCGATACATCGGACGGGACCGGTCTGCATCACCTCGTGTTCGAGGTGCTCGACAATTCGATCGACGAGGCGCTCGCCGGTCATTGCGACGACATTCAGGTCATCATCCACGCCGACAACTCGATTTCCGTGACCGACAACGGCCGCGGCATTCCCACAGGCGTCAAGCGCGACGACAAGCACGATCCGAAGCGCAGCGCCGCTGAAATCGTCATGACCGAACTGCACGCGGGCGGCAAGTTCGACCAGAACAGCTACAAGGTGTCGGGCGGTCTGCACGGCGTGGGCGTGTCGTGCGTGAACGCGCTGTCGTCGTGGCTGCGCCTCACCGTGCGCCGTGACGGCAAGAAGCACTTCATGGAGTTCCACCGTGGCGTGCCGCAGAACCGCGTGATCGAAGAAGTGGACGGCGAACGCCTGTCGCCGATTCCCGTAGTCGGCGATACGGAAAACCGTGGCACTGAAGTGCACTTCATGGCCGATGAGACGATCTTCGGCAACGTTGAATACCACTACGACATTCTTGCGAAGCGCATCCGCGAACTCTCGTTCTTGAACAACGGCGTGCGGATTCGTCTCACCGATCAGCGTTCGGGCAAGGAAGACGATTTCGCATTCGTGGGTGGCGTGAAGGGCTTCGTCGAGTACATCAACAAGACGAAGACTGTGCTGCATCCGACCATTTTCCATATCGTCGGCGAGAAGGACGGCGTGGGCGTCGAAGTGGCGATGCAGTGGAACGACAGCTACAACGAAAACGTGCTGTGCTTCACGAACAACATTCCGCAGCGCGACGGCGGCACGCACATGACAGGTCTGCGCGCGGCCATGACGCGTGTGATCAACAAGTACATCGTCGACCACGAAATCGCGAAGAAGGCGAAGGTCGAAACCTCCGGCGACGACATGCGTGAAGGGCTGTCGTGTGTGCTGTCGGTGAAGGTGCCCGAGCCGAAGTTCAGCTCGCAGACGAAGGACAAGCTGGTTTCGTCGGAAGTGCGCGCGCCCGTGGAAGACGTGGTCGCGAAGGCGCTCGAAGAATTCCTGCTGGAAACGCCGAACGACGCGAAGATCATTTGCGGCAAGATCGTCGATGCCGCGCGTGCTCGCGACGCGGCACGCAAGGCGCGTGAAATGACGCGACGCAAGGGCGTGCTGGACGGCGTTGGGTTGCCGGGCAAGCTTGCGGACTGCCAGGAGAAAGATCCTGCCAAGTCTGAGATTTACATCGTCGAGGGTGATTCGGCAGGCGGTTCGGCAAAGCAGGGCCGCGACAGAAAATTCCAGGCCATTCTGCCGCTGCGCGGCAAGGTGCTGAACGTCGAGAAGGCGCGTTACGACAAGCTGCTGTCCTCGGAACAGATCGTCACGCTGATTACGGCGTTGGGCTGCGGCATCGGCAAGGAAGACTACAACCTCGAGAAGCTGCGTTACCACCGCATCATCATCATGACCGACGCGGACGTCGACGGCGCGCACATCCGTACGCTGCTGCTGACGTTCTTCTATCGTCAGATGCCGGAGATGATCGAGCGCGGCTATATCTATATCGCGCAGCCGCCGCTGTACAAGGTGAAGGCGGGCAAGGACGAGCGTTATCTGAAGGACACGGCGGAGTTGAACGCGCATATGCTGCGTCTGGCTCTCAACGGGTCTGAACTGATTCCGTCAGAAGGCACGACGCCGATCTCAGGCGATGCGCTGGGCGAGCTTGCTCGTTCCTATCTGCTGGCGCAGGGAGTCGTGGATCGTCTGAGCAGGTTGTACGACGAAGCGGCCCTCGGGGCGGTCATGGACGGTGTGACGATCGATCTGTCGAGTGAACAGTCGACGCAGGCATCGGCCGTCGCGCTGCAGGACAAGCTGCGCGACGATCCGCTCAAGCCCGAGGTCAACGTGATCCCGATGTACGATCCCGTGCGCGAACTGCGTTCGCTGCGCGTCGAGCGTCGTCATCACGGCAATGTGAAGGTCAGTGTCATCGACGAAGAGTTCCAGCTCACGGCCGATTATCAGCAACTCGTGAACACGGCGAACACGTTCAAGGGGTTGATCGGCGAGGGCGCTGTGATCAAGCGTGGCGAGCGGAGCATGGCTGTCGGCGACTTCAAGAGCGCGATGAAATGGCTGATCGCCGATGCCGAGCGGAACGTTTCGAAGCAGCGCTATAAGGGACTTGGTGAGATGAATCCCGAACAGCTCTGGGAAACGACGATGGACCCGAACGTGCGTCGCTTGCTGCGCGTGCAGATCGAAGATGCGATTGCAGCGGATGGCATCTTTACGACGCTGATGGGTGATGAAGTCGAGCCGCGTCGCGCGTTTATCGAGAGCAATGCGTTGCGGGCGGGGAATATCGACGTTTGAGCGTCCCGAGCCAAATCAGCTAGGCACCAGCAAAAACTCCAACCGTCTCCGGTTGGAGTTTTTTTATCGCCGGAACAATCTCAAGACCACTTGCGCGCGTACCGATCCTTCACGACCCGCGAGATATAAGTCGACAAACCTTGCCCCGCCACGGCGAGCCGCTTCATCTCCTCGACTTCCCGCCGTCCCGTCGTCGCATAGTCGTACCGATACACGTCCCCGTCACGAAACTTCACGGTGACGGCATCATCGGATACCTCGTAAGCCACGACGCCCGACTGCCCGCTCAAATCCCGATACCGCTTCATGCACGCCCTCACATCGGACCGCACCAGAACGTCAGAATCCTCCAGCACGATCCATTCCTAAACCACCGGCAAGCAGATATCCGTCAGCAAGTTCGCCGGCGCGGTCTCCTTAGGATTATTCAAATACTCCTCGAATACCGGCGCGTCGGCCGCTTCGTGTTCCGAGTTCACCAGCCACTCGCCATAGAGCCATTGATACGCCGACGCCATATCCGCGTAAGGCCCCTTATGCCGCAACACCGCGTACCGGCCGCCCGCGATCGACGTGACGCTCACCAGCCCATCTCCCGAGACATCGACGGCACGCGGCAGCCACACACCTGCCTTTGACCGCAGTTCACCCTCGGCGACCGCCGTCGGATCATCGTAGTAAATGCCGATCATCCGCATCTCGTTCGACAGCAGTCCGCGGGAAGCCAGCCATCCCATCAGCGTATCGAACGCCTTGCCGATCTGTATATACGGCCCGACGTGATCGACGCTCAGCACGTCGAAGCCGTCGATATCGCGTATCACCACATCTCTCATTGTCATTTGGCATCCTCCTGAATCCGCAAGTGACGGCCGGAACCGGCTGTGCGTCCCGGCCTTCCGATACAGCGCGGGCGGCATGCCGTAAACGGCGCTGAACGTCCGCGTGAACGACTGCAAACTGCTATAGCCAGACCTGCCGGCGATCTCGGCAATCGGCACCGACCCATTCGCAAGAAAGCCCGCCGCGCGATGCAACCGCAGCCGGCGCACGGTCGTCGCGACCGTTTCGCCGTACATCGCCTGATAGATCCGGTGCCAGTGATACGGCGACAGACACGCAATCCCGGCAAGCCGGTCGATATCGAGCGGCTCGTCGAGGTGATCGTAGATATGGTCGAGCACCCGCGCGAGCCGCGCGGCATAGTGCGCGCGATGGCCGATATCGTTCATGGCAAGCATCGGAAGAGGATCGATGAAAACACGATAGCACGCGGCGATTTACCAAATCCTGCGGATTTTCGCGGTTACTGCCCGTCAATCGCCGGGCATATTCAGCATCTCCTTAACCGCGACTCGACGAAGCCGAAGAAACAATCCAGCGCGAATCTTTGCCGATTTTCGATAACACCTCGATTAATGGCTTCCTACCATCGCCAGATGCCGCTGCTGAAAGGACCGCTCCGGGGAGCGCGCATGCGGGCCGGTTCGCCGGCAACTTCTACAAGGGAGCCTCAGATGAAATCAGAGTCGACAACCCAGCACAAAGGCGCCGTTACGCATCACGAACTGAAACAGACGCTCGGCACCTGGCAGCTTTGGGGCATCGCCGTCGGGCTCGTGATCTCCGGCGAGTATTTCGGCTGGAGCTACGGGTGGGCGAGCGCCGGCACGCTCGGTTTCGTGATCACCGCGCTGTTCATCGCCGCGATGTACACGACCTTCATTTTCAGTTTCACCGAACTCACCACGTCGATTCCGCACGCGGGCGGCCCGTTCGCTTACGCGCGCCACGCGTTCGGTCCGACGGGCGGCTATATCGCGGGCGCCGCGACGCTCGTCGAGTTCGTGTTCGCGCCACCCGCGATCGCACTCGCGATCGGCGCGTATCTGCATGTGCAGTTTCCCGGCCTCGAACCCAAACATGCGGCAATGGGCGCGTATCTGGTATTCATGGCGTGAATATCGTCGGCGTGCAGATCGCGGCGGCGTTCGAGTTGTGCGTGACGCTGCTCGCGATCTTCGAGTTGCTCGTGTTCATGGGCGTCGTGTCGCCGGGCTTCCAGTGGTCGAACTTCGCGAAGGGTGGCTGGGCCGGTTCCGACACGTTCAGCATGGGCTCGTTCCACGGCATGTTCGCGGCGATTCCGTTTGCGATCTGGTTTTTCCTCGCGATCGAAGGCGTTGCAATGGCCGCCGAAGAAGCGAAGAACCCGAAGCGCTCCATCCCGATCGCCTACGTGACGGGCATCCTGACGCTCGTCGTGCTGGCTATCGGCGTGATGGTGTTCGCGGGCGCGGCGGGCGACTGGACGAAGCTCTCCAACATCAACGACCCGCTGCCGCAAGCGATGAAATTCATCGTCGGCGAAAACAGCGGCTGGATGCACATGCTGGTCTGGCTGGGCCTGTTTGGCCTCGTCGCGTCGTTCCACGGCATCATCCTCGGTTACTCGCGGCAAATCTTCGCGCTGGCGCGCGCGGGTTACCTGCCCGAGTGGCTGTCGAAAGTGCATCCGCGCTTCAAGACCCCGCATCGCGCGATTCTCGCGGGCGGCGTGGTCGGCATCGCCGCGATCTATAGCGACGAACTGATCCAGTTCGGCGGCCAGACGCTGACAGCGAACATCGTGACGATGTCGGTATTTGGCGCTATCGTGATGTACATCATCAGCATGCTGTCGCTCTTCAAGCTGCGCCGTACCGACCCGAACATGGAGCGTCCGTTCCGCGCGCCGCTGTTTCCGTACTTTCCGGCGTTCGCGCTGGTGGCCGCAGTGATTTCGCTGGCGACGATGATCTACTTCAATCTGCTCGTCGCGCTGGTGTTCGCCGCGTTCATCGCGCTCGGCTACGGCTACTTCCTGATGACCCGTCATCAACGCGAAGTCGCGCCCGCCGATGCATTGCTCGAAGAATGACCACGCTGTAGAAGCACCGGCGTACCTGCAACAAGCCGCGCAGCAGCAGCGGCGATGGAGTACACGACATGAGCTACACGGAGACAATCGGCAGCCGCACCTATCGTTTTGCCGATCTGAAGATGCTGATGGCGAAGGCGAGCCCGCTGCGTTCCGGCGACCAGCTCGCCGGCATCGCGGCGGCGAGCGAGGAAGAGCGCGTCGCCGCGAAGATGGCGCTCGCCGACGTGCCGCTGCGCACCTTCCTCAACGAAGCGCTGGTTCCTTACGAAAGCGACGAAGTCACGCGCCTCGTCGTCGATACGCATTCGCCTGAAGCCTTCGCTGAGATTTCGCATCTGACGGTAGGCGAGTTTCGCAACTGGCTGCTGTCCAGTTCGACGGATACGGCGGCGCTCACGCGCATCACGAAAGGGCTCACGCCCGAGATGGTCGCGGCCGTGTCGAAGCTGATGCGCAATCAGGATCTGATCCTCGCGGCGCGCAAGCGGCCTGTCATCACGCGCTTTCGCAACACGGTCGGGCTCCCGGGTCACATGTCGGTGCGTCTGCAGCCGAATCATCCGACGGATGACGTGAAGGGCATCGCCGCTTCGATGATCGACGGCCTGATGTACGGTTGCGGCGACGCGATGGTCGGCATCAATCCCGCGTCCGACAGTCTTTCCGCGATCACGAAGCTGCTGATGACGATCGACGACTTCCGCACGCGGTATCAGGTGCCGACGCAATCCTGCGTGCTCACCCACGTCACCAACACGATTGCGGCAATCGAGAAGGGCGCGCCCGTCGACCTCGTGTTCCAGTCGATCGCGGGCACCGAGAAGGCGAACGCGGGTTTCGGCATCTCGCTTGCGCTGCTGCAGGAAGCGTATGAAGCGGCGTTGTCGCTCAAGCGCGGCACGGTCGGCAACAACGTGATGTACTTCGAGACGGGGCAGGGCAGTGCGCTGTCGGCGGATGCGCATCACGGCGTCGATCAGCAGACCTGCGAGGTCCGCGCGTATGCCGTCGCGCGCCAGTTCAATCCGTTTCTGGTGAATACCGTGGTCGGCTTTATCGGCCCGGAGTATCTGTACGACGGCAAGCAGATCACGCGCGCGGGCCTTGAAGATCACTTCTGCGGCAAGCTGCTCGGCGTGCCGATGGGTTGCGACATCTGCTACACGAATCACGCGGAAGCCGATCAGGATGACATGGACAATCTGCTGACGCTGCTTGGCGTCGCGGGCATCAACTTCATCATGGGCATTCCCGGCGCGGACGACGTGATGCTGAATTACCAGAGCACGTCGTTCCATGACGCGCTCTATGTGCGTGAGGTACTCGGCTTGCGCCGCGCGCCCGAGTTCGAAGAATGGCTGGAGTCGATGCAGATCACCGATCCACGCGGTGCCCTGCTTAATGCGCCGACCAGACAGCCGTTGCTCGAAGGCGCGAGCGAATGGATGGGCATCGCATGAGCGATTCGATCGAAAAGAATGCGTGGCAGGCGTTGCGTGCCTTCACGAATGCGCGCATCGCATTGGGCCGCGCGGGCAACAGTCTGCCGACTGCGCCGCTGCTCGCGTTCAATCTGTCGCATGCGCAGGCGCGCGATGCCGTGCACCATCCTCTCGACGCCGACATCCTGCACGAACAGCTGCGCGCGCACGGCTTCGTGTCGCTCGACGTGCATAGCGCCGCGCCGGATCGCGCGCATTACTTGCGGCGTCCGGATATGGGACGGCGCCTGTCCGATGAGAGCCGCGACGCGCTACGCACGGCGGCGACCAATGATGCACCCGACGTCGTCTTCGTGATCGCTGATGGACTGTCTGCATTCGCCGCGTCGAAACAATCGATTCCACTCCTGCAAGCGATCACGAAGCGTCTCGCCGACTGGAAGATCGGACCTGTGATCGTTGCACGTCAATCGCGTGTCGCGCTGGGCGATGAGATCGGTGAGTTGCTGAAAACGAAGCTCGTTGTGATGCTGATCGGCGAAAGGCCGGGGCTGAGTTCGCCGGATAGTCTCGGTGTCTATCTGACGTATGCGCCGAAAGTGGGATGCAGCGACGCGCAGCGCAACTGCATTTCAAACGTGCGGCCTGAAGGACTCGATTACGAAGCCGCGGCGCATAAGCTGCACTATCTGTTGACGCATGCGCGTCGTCTGGGGTTGACAGGCGTCGGCTTGAAGGACGACAGCGACGCGCTGCTTCACGCTGAAGAAGCTGCGCCCGTTATTCCCGACGCCTCGAAGAAATAGAAAAGTGCCCAGACGCACGCAGCGTGTGGGCACTCGACACATCGACATCAAACAGCGTCGGCTTTGCTCACCGGGTGCTTTTCGAGCCACACATTCTCTTCATCGCTGTACAGGCGCGAGCGCGTCAGGAACCGCAGACCCGTGGGCCGCTCCAGTGAAAACATGCCGCCGTTGCCAGGCACGGCATCGATGATCAACTGCGTGTGCTGCCAGTACTCGAATTGCGATTCGCTCATATAGAACGGCACGCCTGCAATCTCGCCGAGCCTCACATCCGATCCGCCGACCATGAATTCATTCGACGGAAAGCACATCGGCGCGCTGCCGTCGCAACATCCGCCCGACTGATGGAAAATAATCGGCCCGTGCTCGGCGCTCAACTGCCGGATCAGCTTGACCGCCGCATCCGTTGCCACGACACGCGCAACGCCTTCTTCGCTCATCGCGCTTCCTCTTTTGGCTTGATCCGCTGGGAAAAAAGGGCGAACCGCATCGCGCGATCCGCCCAACAGGAGCTCTACGCTCAGAAGAAGCCCAACGGTTTGTCGCTATAGCTGACCAGCAGATTCTTGGTTTGCTGGTAGTGATCGAGCATCATCTTGTGATTCTCGCGTCCGATGCCCGACTGCTTGTAGCCGCCGAATGCCGCATGCGCCGGGTACGCGTGGTAGCAATTCGTCCACACACGGCCTGCCTGGATCTCGCGACCGAAGCGATAGGCACGCGTGCCGTCGCGCGTCCAGACGCCGGCGCCGAGGCCATACAGCGTGTCATTGGCGATCTCCAGCGCTTCTTCTTCGTTCTTGAACGTCGTGACGGAAACGACAGGCCCGAAGATTTCTTCCTGGAAGATGCGCATCTTGTTGTGACCGCGGAACACGGTCGGCTTCACGTAATAGCCCTTCGCGAGTTCGCCGTCGAACTTGTTCTGCTCACCGCCTATCAGGCATTGCGCGCCTTCCTGCTTGCCGAGATCGATGTACGACAGGATCTTTTCCAGTTGCTCTCGCGAAGCCTGTGCGCCGATCATCGTCTTCGAGTCGAGCGGATGTCCCTGCTGGATGGCGGCGACGCGCTTCACCGCGCGCTCCATGAAGCGGTCGTAAATCGACTCTTCGATCAACACTCGCGACGGGCAGGTGCAGACTTCGCCCTGATTCAGCGCGAACATCGCGAAGCCTTCGAGTGCCTTATCGAAGAAGCTGTCGTCCTTGTCGAGCACGTCGGCGAAGAAGATGTTCGGGCTCTTGCCGCCAAGTTCCAGCGTCACGGGAATGATGTTCTGGCTCGCGTACTGCATGATCAGGCGGCCCGTCGTCGTTTCGCCCGTGAAGGCGATCTTCGCAATGCGTTTGTTCGACGCGAGCGGCTTGCCCGCTTCGAGACCGAAACCATTGACCACGTTCAGCACACCCGCCGGCAGCAGATCCTGAATCAGTTCGAGCAGCACGAGAATCGAAGCGGGCGTCTGTTCCGCGGGCTTCAGCACGACGCAATTGCCTGCCGCGAGCGCGGGCGCGAGCTTCCATGTGGCCATCAGGATCGGGAAGTTCCACGGAATGATCTGACCGACCACGCCGAGCGGCTCATGAAAGTGATACGCGACCGTGTCGTGATCGATCTCCGAGATGCCGCCTTCCTGTGCGCGCACGGTGCCCGCGAAATAGCGGAAGTGATCGATTGCGAGGGGAATGTCGGCCGCCATCGTTTCACGCAGCGGCTTGCCGTTGTCGATCGTCTCGGCGACGGCGAGGCGCTGCAGGTTTGCCTCCATTCGGTCGGCGATCTTGTTGAGAATATTGGCGCGCTCGGTGGTCGACGTCTTGCCCCAGGCCGCCTTCGCGCGATGCGCGGCGTCCAGCGCAAGTTCGATGTCGGCTTCGCGCGAACGCGGAATCGACGTGAAGGGTTCGCCCGTAATCGGCGAGACGTTGTCGAAGTACTCGCCGCCAACCGGCTTCACCCATTCACCGCCGATGAAATTCGCGTACTGCTTCTTGAACGGGAACTCGGTTGTCAGAAACTTCATCTCTGCGTGATTCATCTGTGTGCTCCTCACATGATCGGACGTCGATGTATTCGATTGGATATATCACCCGGCTTGGCGCTATTCCGCTGCCGCGTGTGCTTATCGCCAGAAGCGTGCCAACATGCGTGCGAGCCTGGACAATGCCGGTGCACGCGGCACTGTCGCGATGCACGTCCTTTTTTGAGCGCGGGTGAGCATCTGGATGACGTTGCATCCATGAGCAGTTCGAAACGCGAGTGTTCACCGAATGAACAGGGCGGCGCGCGGCCTCCGCGCAGAATGTCATGATTCGATCGGCATGGGACTTGCGTCTTTTTGCGCTCGTTAGTTCAATGTCACATGCAGGTGCATGTTCATCATCGACGCCCCATATGACGACCGACCTTTCTTCTCCGTTGCCGCGAATGGCTGCCTGCCGGTTCGAAACGAGCGTCGCGCACGATGCCGACGAACAGGCGCGCAATCTTCACGGCTGGACGCAGACCTACGACCAGCTCACGGCGGGCCGCTTCGTCGGTAGGCTGACGGGCCTGCACCTCGACGACATGCACGTGTTCTGCGAGACGACCAGCCAGACGCTGCGGCAGACCTGCGAAGTGCCGTCCGACGCCTATTGGTTCGGCATTCCCGCCGACGACCAACGTGTCGGCCGCATTGGCCCGCAACCGATCGGCGGCGATTCGCTTGCCTTTCAGCGCGGCGGCGTCGAGTTCGAGCTGCTGACACCCGGGGGCTACGCGATCTTCGGCGTAGTGGTGCGCGGCGAGGTGCTGCACCGGCATGCGGAATTCGTCGAGCACGCCGATCAGATCGGTCGGGCCGCGATCGGTCGGGCTGCGATTGGCCAGGCTGCGCACACCGGCATCATTCCCATCGATACGCAAAACAAGTCGCGCTTCTGCGCACTCCTCGCCGGCATGCTCGACGACGCGGCTAACGCCGCGCTGTCAGAGCGAGCCCGGCGCAATTTGCAAGCCTCGGTGCTGTCTTCGCTGTTCGAGCTGTGCACGACGGCGTCGCTAGAGCCCGTCGCCATTCCTGCCCGCCCGCGCAGGCAGTGGATCGTTTCCGAGGCGCGCGATTACGTGCTCGCGAATCGCGACCGTCCCATCGGCGTGCCGGAACTCTGCGAGCGTCTGCACGTCAGCCGCCGCACGCTGCAATACTGCTTTCAGGACGTGCTGGGCCTCGCACCGGCGAGCTATCTGCGCGCAATCCGTCTGAACGGCGCACGCCGTGACCTGTGCGACGCGGCGCCCGGCGAGCGGACCGTGCAGGACGTCGCGGCTGCATGGGGCTTCTGGCATCTGAGCCAGTTCGCCACCGACTATCGCAAGCTTTTCGGCGTGCGTCCCTCTGAAACGCTGAAAACGATCCACGCTACCGCCAGCGCGCCGCTGGCTCACTAGCGCCTCATCGGCCGGCCGCTTTTGCGCATCCGCTAGAATTGCGGCATGCGCGGCCCTGTCTCGCCGCCCGACCCACCATCCTCATCGACGAAACAACACGCATAGCGGCCGGTCTGAAGGTGTCCACAGCGACCTGTGGATAACCGCAAGGACAGCGGGGCGAAACGCGTGTGGAATCGATGTGGACGTAAACGGGGTAACTCGACGCTCGCGCACGAGCGGAAAAAGTTGTTCGTCGAACTTCATCCGGTACGCACACCAAGCACATGCGGTTATGCGTCCGGCAAAACGCTGATTCGTTTCGGTAAACCTGTGTTATCCACAGAAAAGCAGTTCGCTTGTTAACTGTTACTACGTATACATACAGGTAAACCTATTATCAAAAGGCCTCTGCGCGTACGAAGACGTCGCGCGGAGGACCCAAGCTGGAGATCACCGTGTTTACTTGCATCAACCAAAGCTGCGGCGCGCAGTGGGAACTGTCCGACGTCGTCATCAAGAACGAAGGGCAAGGTTTGCTGTTTCGCTGCCCGATGTGCGGCGCGCGCAACTATGTCGAACGATTCGATGCCGATGACGGCACGATCGTCTACGAGCAGATCGAAGGTCGCCCGTACAACTAAGCCAACATCGACATCGACATGACAACAAAGGCTCGTCCCTTCAACGAACTGCCCCTTTCCGAAGCGGCACTCGCGAATCTCACGCAACTCGGCTACGTCGAAATGACGCCCATTCAGGCCGCGAGTTTGCCGATCGCGCTGGCCGGCCAGGATCTGATCGCGCAGGCGAAAACGGGCAGCGGCAAGACCGCGGCGTTTTCGCTCGCATTGCTGGCGCGGCTCGACGCGCGCAGCTACGCGGTGCAAGCGATGGTGCTGTGCCCGACGCGCGAACTCGCCGATCAGGTGACACAGGAAATCCGGCGCCTCGCGCGCGCCGAAGAAAATATCAAGGTGTTGACGCTGTGCGGCGGCACGCCCATGCGTCCGCAGACGGCGAGTCTCGAGCATGGCGCGCATATCGTCGTCGGCACGCCGGGGCGGATCATGGACCATCTGGAGCGCGGCAGCCTGTCGCTCGACGCGCTCAACACGCTCGTGCTCGACGAAGCGGACCGCATGCTCGACATGGGCTTCTTCGACGATATCGCGAAGGTCGCGCGTCAATGTCCGAAAGAGCGGCAGACGCTGCTGTTCTCGGCGACGTATCCCGAGGGGATCGCGAAACTGAGCCAGCAGTTCCTGCGCAACCCGAAGGACGTCAAGCTCGAAGAACGGCACGACGACAGCAAGATCCGCCAACGCTTCTACGAAGTCACGGAAGACGAGCGTCTGCATGCCGTCGGCCAGTTGCTGAATCACTACCGCCCCGTGAGCACGATCGCGTTCTGCAACACGAAGAACCAGTGTCGCGATCTGCTCGACGTCTTGCGCGCACAAGGTTTTCACGCGCTTGCACTGCATGGCGAGCTCGATCAGCGTGAGCGTGACCAGGTGCTGATCCAGTTCGCGAACCGCAGCTGCTCGGTGCTCGTCGCAACCGACGTCGCCGCGCGAGGCCTCGACATCGCGCAGCTCGAAGCTGTGATCAACGTCGACGTGACGCCTGATCCGGAAGTGCACGTGCACCGCATCGGCCGGACGGGTCGCGCGGATCAGGAGGGCTGGGCGCTGAGTCTCGCGAGCATGAACGAGATGGGACGCGTGGGCGGCATCGAAGAGGCGCAAGGGCGTGATGTCGAATGGCATCCGCTGGCCGAGCTGAAGGCGGCGAGCAACGAGCCGCTGCTGCCGCCGATGGAGACGCTGCAGATTCTCGGCGGCCGCAAGGAAAAGATCCGTCCCGGCGATGTGCTGGGCGCGCTGACGGGCGACGCCGGTTTCAACGGTACGCAAATCGGCAAGATCAACGTGACGGAGTTTTCGACTTATGTCGCCGTCGAGCGCGGCATCGCTCGCGACGCGCTGCGCAAACTCAACGCGGGCAAGGTCAAGGGCAAGAAGGTGAAAGTGCGTTTGATGGACGAGTGAGCCCTGTTTTCGCCTTTTGTGTTTTGCAAGGCAAACGTCAGATGATTAAGCAGAAGGCGAAGGCATCACTCCTTTTCATGGCGGCGGGAATGCCCCGCCGCCATCTGCATATCGCATTGCGGCAGAAGGGCGCGCACGCTTGTGTCAATCGTCCGCCTCGTCTGCCGTCACGGCGCGCATGAGCGAAATGCATACGGCGCATGACAAAGTTTCGATTGTTCTCATGCGCCCGTTGTTGCCTAATCGTTCAAACTGAACGGGACCGACGCGTGACGCGTGGCCCGCCGATTTGCAGCGAGAAGGAGGAATCTCATGCAGAGCGCTTTGCAAGCCCGCTCGAAGTTGCCGGACGTCGGCACGACGATTTTCACGGTGATCGGTCAACTGGCCGCCGAACACAATGCGCTGAACCTGTCACAGGGCGCGCCGAATTTTTCGCCCGACGAAGCGCTCGTCGATGGTGTGACCAAAGCCATGCGCGCCGGTCACAACCAGTACGCGCCAATGGCGGGCATCGGCGCCTTGCGCGCAGCGCTGGCCGCGAAGGTCGAAACGCTGTACGGCGTGCACTACGATCCGTCGACGGAAGTGACCGTGATCGCCAGTGCTAGCGAAGGCCTGTATTCGACGATCAGCGCGCTCGTGCATCCCGGCGACGAGGTGATCTACTTCGAGCCGTCGTTCGACAGCTATGCGCCCATCGTGCGTCTGCAAGGCGCGAAGCCTATCCCGATCAAGCTGTCTTCCACCGACTTCCGCGTGAACTGGGATGAAGTGTCCGCGGCGATTACGCCGAAGACGCGGATGATCATCGTCAACACGCCGCACAATCCGACCGCGACGATTTTCTGCGACGCCGATATCGAGCGCCTGAAGGCCGTCACGCGCAACACGGATATCGTGATTCTGTCCGACGAAGTGTATGAGCATGTCGTGTTCGACGGCGCGAAGCATCACAGCATGGCGTGTCACCGCGAGCTGGCGGAACGCAGCGTGATCGTGTCGTCGTTCGGCAAGTCGTATCACGTGACGGGCTGGCGCGTCGGTTATTGCCTCGCGCCCGCTGCGCTGATGGACGAGATCCGCAAGGTCCATCAATTCATGGTGTTTTCCGCCGACACGCCCATGCAGTACGCGTTCGTCGAAGCGCTGTCGAATCCCCAAAGCTATCTGGGCCTGTCCGCGTTCTATCAGCACAAGCGCGACCTGCTGGCGCGCGAGCTGAGCGAGTCGCGCTTCGAACTGTTGCCGAGCGAGGGCAGCTTCTTCATGCTTGCGCGTTTTCGCGGCTTCTCGGATGAAAGCGACAGCGACTTCGTCCTGCGCCTGATCCGCGATGCGAAGGTCGCGACCATTCCGCTGTCCGCGTTCTATACGGACGGCACGGATTCAGGCCTGATCCGGCTGAGCTTTTCGAAGGACGACGAGACGCTGATCGAAGGCGCGCGCCGTTTGCGTTCAATCTGAGGGACACGCGATGATGCAGGAATCGATCAAGGCAGCCGTGGTGCAGATGAGCAGCAGCGCGGACGTCGAGCAGAATCTCGGTGAAGCGCGTCGCTGGGTGCATCAGGCCGCGCGCGATGGCGCCACGCTCATCTGCTTGCCCGAATACTTTTGCTGGATCGGCGATGACGAAATGCAGCGTGTGGCCCTTGCCGAAGCATTTGGCGATGGTCCGATCCAACAGGCGCTTTCCGAACTCGCGCGCGAGTCGGGTGCGTGGCTGATCGGCGGCACGGTGCCGATCCGGCCGTCGCATGGCCCGCAGGCCGGCACGCATGCGTACAACACGTCGCTCGTGTTCGATCCATCGGGACGATGCTCGGCGCGCTACGACAAGATCCATCTGTTCAGCTTCAACCAGGGCGCCGAGCAGCACGCGGAAGGCGACACGATGGTGGGCGGCGACAGCATCGGCACGGCGCAAGGTCCGTTCGGCACGTTGCGTCTGTCGGTGTGCTACGACTTGCGCTTTCCCGAGCTGTATCGCGCGGAACCCGCTGCCGATGTGATCGCCGTGCCCGCCGCTTTCACGTACACCACAGGTCTCGCGCATTGGGAACTGCTGCTGCGCGCGCGAGCCGTCGAGAACCAGGCGTTCGTGCTCGCGTCCGGCCAGTGCGGCACGCATTCGAATGGCTGGCGGACTTTTGGCCACAGTATGATCGTCGGGTCGTGGGGCGAAGTGCTCGCGCGGCATGACGACGAACCCGGCATCGCACTCGCGACGCTGACACAAAGCGCGCTCGACGAAGCGCGCAACCGCTTGCCGGTGCTCACGCATCGGCGCATCGCCACGCCGTCGAACGTGCGTTGAACCGCATTGAACATAAGGGGAAGGAGATCGATATGAAGCTTGTGAAGAATCTGCTGATGCTGGCGTGCGCGTTCGCATCGGTGGCGACGGTATCGGCGATGGCCGCCGATGCGACGTCGCTGCGCTACGGCCTCGAGGCCCAATATCCGCCGTTCGAATCGAAGGGCTCGAATGGCGAGCTGCAGGGCTTCGATATCGATATCGGCAATGCGGTCTGCAAGACGGCGAACCTCAAATGCAGCTGGGTCGAAACGTCGTTCGACGGCTTGATCCCCGCGTTGCAGGGCCGCAAGTTCGACGCGATCAACTCGGCGATGAACGCAACGGAAAAGCGCCGTCAGGCAATCGACTTCACCAACGTGATCTACCGCGTGCCGACGCAACTGATCGCGCGCAAGGATAGCGGGCTGCAACCGACGCCCGAGTCCCTGAAAGGCAAGCGCGTCGGCGTGTTGCAGGCGTCGATCCAGGAAACGTATGCGAAGGCGCATTGGGAAAACGCTGGCGTCACCGTCGTGCCGTATCAGGACCAGAACCAGGTGTACGCGGATCTCGTCGCCGGCCGGCTCGACGCGACGCTGGTGCTCGCGCCGGCGGGTCAGGCGGGCTTCCTGTCGCGTCCTGACGGCAAGGACTTCGCGTTCGTCGGTCAGGCGGTGCGCGACGACAAGATTCTCGGCAGCGGCGTGGCGTTCGGCATTCGCAAGGGTGACACGGCGCTGCGCAATCAGTTGAACGCGGCCATCTCCAAAGTGCAGGCGGATGGCACGGTCAAGACGCTCGCGGAAAAATACTTCGGCAATATCGACGTTTCGGCCAAGTAAAGCACCTTGCTGCATCGCGCAACGCGCCGCATGGCTCACGTCATGCGGCGCGTTTCTCTTTGCGTAACGTCTGATGAATGAATCGTCGACAGCGGATGGAATAAAGCCTGCAAAGCTCCTGTTAGCGCAGCAAGAGCCCGATATTTGCACGACCGACGATCATGTCCCGCCCCCATCCACCTTCCGATACACCGCTTACCGAAGCGGACATGCAGGCATTTGCCGACGGCAATCTGCCGCCGGATCGGGCCGCGCGCGTAAGGAAGTATCTCGGCGCGCGCCCCGGGGAGGCTGACCGGATCGCGTTCTATCGGCAGTTGAACATGCAGATGCGCAGCGCGTTTGAAGGCGCGCTTCCGCAAGGTTTTCAGGCACATGATGGCGAACGTAAGCGGACCATCGAAATCCCGTCAGCGATGCGCAGGTTCTTCGTGCGGCGCATCGGCGTCGCGTTGCTGGGCATCGTGCTGATGGTTTTGTCCGCGACCGGCTGGTTTTTTGCGGCGCGCGTGTCGCCGGAAATGCTCGACGCCGCGGCTGTCATGGCGTTGATGCGCGATTCCGGGCAGCGAGCCGGTGCTGCGCCCGAGGCTGCACTTTACGATCCGCACTCGGTCGATCTGGCGCCTTTAGGGCTAAAGCTGGTTGCGACGAAAACGCGTCATCCGAACGCGTTGGCGAGCATCGACGTACTGGATTACCGCAATGCCGATGGCGAAGCTGTCGTGCTGCTGTCGGCACCGGCTCCATTCGCAACGGACCAGCCGCACTGGGCGGCGCAGCGCATCGGCGAGGTGCGGTTATTGTCGTGGACGGTGAAGGGCCGGCGCTATGTGCTTGCCGGAAAGGCCAAGACTCACGGTCTGATGCGCGCCGCTGACGCGCTGACGATCCGTTAGCCAATGCACGGCTTGTCGATTCGCACGTGATTTTGCGGTTTCGGCGAAACAAGCGGAATAAAATGCAGCAGGTTGTGTTCTCTGCTTCAAGAGGCGACGCGCGCGGCGAAATGCGCGCCACGCGATATTCGATGGGTAGAGTAAATGGACATCCGTAACGAGTTGATGGACCACGTGCCGCGATTGCGCCGCTATGCGCGCGCGCTGATCAGCAATCGCGATCTCGCGGACGATCTCGTGCAGGACACGCTCGAACGCGCGCTCACGCGAACGAAGATGTTCGAGGCGGGAACCGATCTGCGTGCATGGCTGTTCACGATCATGCACAACGTGTTCGTCAATCAGGTGCGCAAGTCGTCGGCGCGCGCCGTTCACGTTTCGGTGGATGACGAGAGCATTGTCGAAAGCGAATTTGCGGTGTCGGGCGAGCAGGCGCGCTCGCTCGAAGTGCGCGATCTCGATTTCGCGTTGCAGCGGTTGCCTGCTGATCAGCGCGAAGTTGTCTTGCTGGTCGGGTTAGAGGAAATGAGTTACGCCGAAGTTGCGATTGCGCTCGACATCCCCGTCGGTACGGTGATGTCGCGGCTCTCGCGTGGACGCGAGCGCTTGCGCGCATTGATGGCGGGCGCACAGCCCGGCGCGAAACTGAAGGTGGTGCGATGAGCGATCAACAGACTCCCATCAGCGAAGAAGACATTCATGCGTACGTGGACGGCACGCTGTCCGACGAGCGCCGAGAAGAGGTGGAGCGCGCGATCGAACTGAATCCCGCGCTGGCGGCGCGCGTCAGCGATTACTTTTCGCTGAACAATATGTTCCATGAGCGCTATGACCGCGTGCTGAACGAGCCCGTGCCTGCGCGTTTGCGTATGCCGCAGAAGCGTCGCTGGCTCAGCGCGGCGAACTGGCCGCAATTTGCGGGTATGGCGGCGGCGCTGGTGCTGGGCATCGGCATTGGCGTCGGTACGAACATCGGCAAGGATGTGGCTGCGCCGTCGGCTGTGACGTCATCGGGAATGTCGAACACGCGGCCCGTCAGTGCGGATGCTTCTGAAGTGTTCGCGCGGAAGGCGGCGTTGGCGCACGTCGTGTACATGCCTAGCGTCAATCGTCCCGAGCAGATCGGCCAGGATCACGAGCAGGACTTCGTGCAGTACCTCGCGAACAAGCTCGGCACCGATGTGCATCCGCCGATGCTTACGAAAAGTGGATTCGAGCTCGCGGGCGGCCGCATCTTGCCCGGTGACGACGGGCCTGTTGCGCAGTTCATGTATCACAACGCGAACGGCGAGCGCGTGACGCTTTGTATTTCTCATCGCAAGGTGAATGCGAATACGACGGCGTTCAAGCTCTATCAGGAAGGGCCAGTGAATGTGTTTTACTGGGTTGACGGTGATTTTGGCTATGCGGTGTCGGGCGGTATCGATCGCAAGGTGATGCTGCAGATTGCGCACGATGTGTATGCGCAGTTGACAGGCGCGACGCCGGGTTAATGCTTTTTTGTGCTCGGGCGTGGACGGCCGCATCTCTGGATGCGGCCGTTTTTATTTTCGTTCAATGGTTAGACATCCATATTTATTTTTTTGGCTTGCAGGCGGGAATAGATTGCGGCGTCGCGTGGTTCGTCATTGTGCGTACCGCACGTTTTCAAAGGAGTTGGAAATGAAGATGCTCGCATTGCTGGCCGTCTCCGTCGCTGCACTCGGTTCGACGAATGTCTTCGCGCAAGGCAAGACCCGCGCAGAGGTGTATCAGGAGTTGATCGAGGCGCAACAGAATGGCTTGAACTTCGTCACGGACGCTTCGTATCCCGATGTCAGCCCGGCGTTTCAAGGCACGGTCGACTATTTGAAGAAGCAGGCGCTCGCCAAAGCGGAACGCGCGAACAAGATGGCCAAGGCGGCTTCGGATGCGGCCGTGCCTGGGAATTGAAGATGTTGGGCGCGCGGCGGCGCGGGGAAAACAAAAAGGCCGGTCAGCTTTCGCTTGACCGGCCTTCGAATTCTTTGGTGGGGCGTGAGTGACTCGAACACTCGACCTACGGATTAAGAGTCCGCTGCTCTACCAACTGAGCTAACGCCCCCAACAGAAGCGAAATTATGCAGGAGTTTTTCTTGCTTGGCAAGTGCATCTCGCCATTTTCTTAAAAAAAGATTCGGCACCAGGCTCCCCCAGACAGAACCGAACCGCCAGAATCCACCGAAAGCACCATCGAAGCGCACGGGCGTTCGTCCCGGTATCATGTCGCGACACCTTGCCTCGCGGTCTTCCGCGCGGCCTCAACGGGAAATCATGATGGACGAAACCGAAGTCCGTGAACTGCTGGATCGTGTGCTCGCGCCATGGGTACGCGCGTTGTCGCTCACGCCCGTCAAAGTCGACGATGAAAGCGCGACGCTGCGCTTGCCCTTTTCCGGCGAGCTTCGCCACAGCGGCGGCGTGATCTGCGGTCAGGTCTTCATGGCAGCCGCCGATACGGCGATGGTCGTCGCCATCTCAGCGGCGCTCGGCGGGTTCAAACCAATGACCACCGTGTCGCTGAATATCAGCTTCATGCGGGCCGTTCGCAAAGGCGACGTGGTGATCACCGCGCGCGTGCTGCGCATGGGCCGCAATCTCGTGTTCGGCGAAGTCGAACTGACCGACGACGACGGCAAGATGGCCGTTCACGCCACCACCACTTACGCGCTGCTCAACTAAGCGCGTGTTCGTCGACGGCGCGAACGGCGCCGTAGCAATCGAAGGAAGCAACGGATGTTCGATCAGGTCGTATTCGCAGGCGGCGGCAATCGCTGCTGGTGGCAAGCAGGATTCTGGGATGTAGTCCAGCCGGAACTGGCTATCAAGCCGCGCGTGATCACGGGCATTTCCGCGGGCGCGGCCACGGCCTGCATGCTGTACACGCGCGACGCCGATTGGGTGATGCGCTATTACGAGACCGCCCTGCGCAACAACACGAAGAACGCGTACTGGGGCAATCTGCTGCGCGGCGAATCGGTGTTTCCACACTACCGGATCTACCGGCAGGCGCTGCTCGATATCTACGGCGAAAAGTTTGCGCAACTGGCGAAGGCGCCGGAAATCCGCATCGGCGTGTCGCACGTGCCGCGCTGGCTGGGCGCGCGCAGCGCCGTCGCGGCCGGGCTGATTGCCTACAACATCGAAAAATACATCCGCAAGACGCTGCATCCCACGCTCGGCCAGTCCTTAGGCTTTCATCCGGAATTCGTCCGCGCGCAGGATTGCGCGAGCGTCGAAGAACTCGCCGACCTGATCCTCCAGTCATCGTGTACGCCGCCGTTCACGCCTGTCCTGCGGCGCAACGGGCATCCCGTGCTGGATGGCGGGATGGTCGACAATGTGCCCGTCGGCGCGCTCGATCCGGCGCCCGGCAATGTGCTGGTGATGGTGACGCGTATCTATCCGCGTCCGCAGATGTTCGTGGTGCCGCACGGCACGCAACAGCGGCTGTACGTGCAGCCGTCGCGCAAAGTACCGATTTCGAGCTGGGACTACACGAGCCCGTCGCAGATGCAGCACGCTTACAACCTCGGCCGTGTGGACGGCGAGCAGTTTCTACAACGCGTGCCTGAACTACTCGACGCCGCCGCGCACGACTGAAACGCGTACTTAACGGCGCTGCGGCCCGCGCAGGGCCGCGCGCGCTCACTTACCGGCGGCGTCCGCCTTGCAGCGCTTCCGGATTCGCGACGCTCGACGTATCGCCCTGATCGAACGTGAGAATGTTCTTGAACGCCGCGCTGAAATAAAGCTCGTAGCTTTCCTTCTCGACGTAGCCGATATGCGGCGAGCAGATCACGTTTTCCATGCGCAGCAGGCTGTAGCCTTGCAGGATCGGCTCGCTTTCGTAGACGTCGATCGCCACCATGCCCGGCCGGTTGTGCGACAGCGCGCCGATCAACGCGTTCTCTTCGAGCAGCTCGGCGCGGCTCGTGTTGACGAACAGCGCGGTCGGCTTCATGCGCATCAGATCGTCCTGTTTGACGATACCGCGCGTGTCGTCGTGCATGCGCAAATGCAGCGACAGCACGTCGCTCTGCTCGAACAGCGCCTCGCGGCTTTCCGCGACCTGATAGCCGTCGGCGAGCGCCGCTTCGCGGGTGTGCTCGCGGCCCCAGATCAACACGTTCATCCCGAACGCCTTGCCATAACCCGCCACCAGCCGGCCGATCTTGCCGTAGCCCCAGATGCCGAGCATCTGTCCACGCAGCACCTGGCCGAGACCGAAGTTCGGCGGCAGCGCCGAAGTCTTCAGGCCGGACTGCTGCCAGGCGCCTTGCTTAAGGTTTGCCACGTATTGCGGAATGCGGCGCTGCGCGGCCATGATTAGGGCCCACGTCAGCTCGGCGGGCGCGATCGGCGAGCCAACGCCTTCGAGCACGGCAATGCCGCGCTCGGTACAGGCGGCGATGTCGATATGGTTTCCTGCTCGGCCTGTCTGGCTGATCATGCGCAGATGCGGAAGCTTGTCGAGCAGTTGCGAGCTGATGCGGGTGCGTTCGCGAATCAGGACCAGCGCGTCGACTTCCGACAGACGGCTGGCGAGTTGGCCCAGACCGCGAACGGTGTTGTTGAAAACCTTGACCTCGTGGTCGGCGAGCATTTGGAAACAGTCGAGCTTGCGGACGGCGTCTTGATAATCGTCAAGGATGGCAATCTTCATGGCGTATATGGTTTTGCGACGCACCATGCGGGTGCGGAACGGAGAGCTTGTTCGGGTGTCCCATCATGTGACCTGGACCACATGATGCTTATTGTGAATGCCTTACCGTACAAGGAGCCGCTATGACGGAGCCACGACGGCTAGGCAAGTTCCCTCGTTTTTAACAGTTTGTTGCATGTCCACGCAAGCCGCTTTACAGACGGTTTCAACGTGCCGGCGACAGGCTGGAAGGCCCTTACGACTGCTGGATCGCGCGTCTTCGAACACTTCGCGCCGATTATCGCCTCTCGCTTGCAGCGTCGCTGGGCTAGCACCGTTTTTCTTTTTCTACCAAAACGGAGACAGCTCGATGAATCATCCCGCATTTGCAGGCCATTCGACCCTCGAAGCGCCTGCCTGGGTCAAACATCAAAAACTGATCGAGTGGGTGCAGCGTGTGGCCGCCCTGGCAAAACCGGAGCGGATCGTCTGGTGCGACGGGTCGCAGGAGGAATATGACCGTCTGAGCGCGCAGATGGTCGCGGCGGGCACCCTCAAGAAACTCAACCCGGCCAAACGGCCCAATTCCTATCTCGCGTGTTCCGATCCTTCCGACGTCGCGCGTGTCGAGGATCGCACGTTCATCTGTTCCGAGCATCGCGACGATGCAGGCCCCACCAACAACTGGATCGCGCCCGCCGAGATGCGCGCGACGCTCGACGGCCTGTTCGACGGCGCAATGCGCGGCCGCACGATGTACGTCGTGCCGTTCTCGATGGGCCCGCTCGGTTCGCCGATCGCGCATATCGGCGTCGAGTTGAGCGATAGCCCATACGTCGTCACGAACATGCGGATCATGACGCGCATGGGCCGCAAGGTGTACGACGTGCTCGGCGAGGACGGCGAATTCGTACCGTGCGTGCATTCCGTCGGCGCGCCGCTCGCGGCGGGCCAGAAAGACGTCGCGTGGCCTTGCAACGAGACGAAGTACATCGTTCATTTCCCCGAATCGCGTGAAATCTGGAGCTACGGCTCGGGCTACGGGGGCAACGCGCTGCTCGGCAAGAAGTGTTTCGCGCTGCGCATCGCGTCGACGATGGGCCGCGACGAAGGCTGGCTCGCCGAACACATGCTGGTGCTCGGCGTGACGTCGCCGGAAGGCAAGAAGCACCACGTCGCGGCGGCGTTCCCGTCGGCGTGCGGCAAGACCAATTTCGCGATGCTGATCCCGCCGCAGGGCATGGACGGCTGGAAGATCACCACGATCGGCGACGACATCGCGTGGATCAAGCCCGGCAAGGACGGCCGGCTCTACGCGATCAACCCGGAGGCGGGCTATTTCGGCGTGGCCCCCGGCACGAGCGAAAAGACCAACTTCAATGCAATGGCGACGCTGAAGGAAAACGTGATCTTCACGAACGTCGCGTTGACCGACGACGGCGACGTCTGGTGGGAAGGCATGACGGACGAGCCGCCCGCGCATCTGATCGACTGGCAGGGCAAGGACTGGACGCCCGCAATCGCGAAGGAAACGGGGCGCAAGGCCGCGCACCCGAACGCGCGCTTCACGGCGCCCGCCTCGCAATGCCCGTCGATCGACGCCGATTGGGAGAATCCGGCTGGCGTGCCGATCGACGCGTTCGTCTTCGGCGGTCGCCGCTCGACGACCGTGCCGCTCGTGACGCAAGCGCGCGACTGGGTCGAAGGCGTCTACATGGCCGCGACGATGGGCTCGGAAACGACGGCAGCCGCAGCCGGCCAGCAAGGCGTCGTGCGGCGCGATCCATTCGCGATGCTGCCGTTCTGCGGCTACAACATGAGCGACTACTTCGGCCACTGGCTCGAGACGGGCGCAAAACTGGAGCAGATGAGCGCGCGCACGCCGAAGATTTTCTGCGTCAACTGGTTCCGCAAGGGCGACGACGGCAAGTTCGTGTGGCCGGGTTTCGGTGAAAACATGCGCGTGCTGCGCTGGATGATCGGCCGGATCGAAGGCAAGGCGCAGGGCGAGGAGCATGCATTTGGCGTCTCGCCGCGCTACGAAGACATCGACTGGAGCGGGCTCGACTTCACCCGGCAGCAGTTCGAACAGGTCATTTCCGTCGATGATGCCGCGTGGCGCAAGGAACTCGCATTGCATAGCGAATTGTTCGACACGCTGAAGCACGGCTTGCCTGTGGCACTGCAAGATACGCGGAATGCGCTGGAGAAGAAGCTGGCCGCATGATGTCGTGAGCATTCACTAACCAACGACGAAGCCGCCTCCGGGCGGCTTTTTCGTCATTTCGGCCATTTTGGCGCCACCTTTCGACCCCCATTCTGCTACCGACGCGTCGCTTTCGCTGTTCGAGCTACCGGTGCGATTCCGACGCGATGCAGCAAACTGTTTCGACAATGGGAACAATAGACCTTGTGCTATTCCGTCCCTTAAGATATTGACTCAAATTTTCATAAAATTTCTGCTTTCTTAGGCAACTTCTGCAGGATTTCCCTAGTCGTAGGAAAATCCCAAATGTGCTTCCTGTTCGCGGGGGAGCGGTAATACGGCAGGAGTTGTCCATGGATCATTTGCAGTCGATGCGAGTTTTCGTCAAAGTGGCGGATCTCGGAAGTTTCGCCCGCGCGGCTAGCGCGATGGATATTTCAAACGCAGTCGCCACCCGTCACGTTGCTGATCTGGAAGGTCGCCTCGGTACCCGACTGCTGAATCGCACCACACGTAGTCTCTCGCTGACCGAATCCGGTCAGGTTTATCTGGAACGCGCCCGGCAGATTCTCGACGAACTCGAAGACGTCGAGCAAATGGTCGTCGCGCGGAATCACGAGCCTGTCGGCACGCTACGCATCGTCGCGCCAGTCGTGTTCGGTTTGCATAACCTTGCGCCCGTGCTTCAGACGTACGCTGAGCGCTATCCGAAGGTGATTCCCGATGTGACGCTGGTGGACCGGCAGGTCGATCTCGTCGAAGAAGGCTTCGATGTCGGCGTCGTGATCGCGCGGCATATGCGCAGCGCAAGTATCGTCACGCGGCGGCTCACGACGGGCTGCATGACCGTCTGCGCGACTCCGGCGTATCTGGAGAAGCACGGCACGCCGACGCGGCCTGAACAGCTTCTGGAGCATCCTTGCCTGTCGCTGCCGTCCGAATACTGGGGCGACGAGCGGGTGTTTACCGGCCCGGACGGTGAAGTGCGTGTGCGGCCGACGAACGTGATCGTCGCCAACAATACGGAAATGCTGCGTCAGTTCGCGTTGCTCGGCATGGGCATCGCCATCCTGCCGAGCTATCTGATCGGACGCGACACGACGCGCGGCAAGCTGGTGCGGCTCCTGAGCGACTACCGTCTGCCGCAGGTCGAGATCAACATCGCGTATCCGAGCCGGCGGCATTTGCCCGCAAAGGTCCGCACGTTCATCGACCACCTCGTCGAGCATTTCAACCAGACGCCGAACAGCAAGCTTGGCGAACAATGGGTGAAGGACGGCGTGGAGCGCGCGCCGTCGATGCTCGAATCGACGGCCATGTCGATGCCACCCGAGGCGTTCGACGGCGCCGAGCCGCTGTCGAGCCTGCTGGACGGCGAAATTCCTCCGGCCAAGCCGGCCACGCGCACGCTGAACCGTTCCCGCGGCATCGTTTCGCCGACGCATTGACGCGACCCGGCGGCGTTCCGGATAGACGATAAAAAAGCGCAGTCACCATTAGGTGACTGCGCTTTTTGCTATGCGCTTGCTTGCGTGCGTCTGTAGCTACGCGCGCAGGCAGCTTTACGAACCCGTCTTGCGAGCGGCGGTCTTCGCCGCCGTCGTCTTGGTGGCGGCCTTCTTTGCAGGCGCTTTCTTGGCTGCAGCCGTCTTCGCCGCGACCTTTCTGGCCGGTGCTTCGTTCGCCGCTTCGTCGTTCTCGGACTCGGGCGCCGCCTTGGCTGCGGACTTCGCAGCCGTCTTCTTCGCTGCGCCTTCCTTCGGTTCCTTCTTTTCGAACTCGAAGCCGATCTTGCCGTCGCTCTGCTTCACCAGGAATGCCTTGAAGTTGCGGCCCGTGCGCGAGGACTTGAAGTTCGTCAGCAGGTCGGTTCGGCCGTCCTCCAGCAGTTTCGCCATCTGCTCGCGCGCGATTTCCTGCTGCAGGATCACCTTGCCAGAACGGAAGTCGCAGGTCTTGGGATTCGCAACCGAGTTCTCGCAGACATAGCTCATGCCGTGCTCGAACACCTTGCCGCCGCACTTCGGACACGCGCCGACGGGCGTTTGCTCGGAGAAGTCCGGCGCCTCGCCGTCTTCGCCGCCCTGATCCTGGCCGAAGTCGAACTCGAGCTTGTAGTTCTTCGTTTCGTCGTCGAACGAGAGCTTGAGGATCGCCGAAAACGGACGGCCCATCTTGCTGCGAAAACCGGAAAGCGGACCGATTTGCTTCTTCTGCAAGAGCTCTTCGACTTCCTCGATCTCGAACTGCCGGCCGCCCGGAATCTTGGAGATCGAGAACTCGCACTTCGTGCAGGCGAAGCGCCGGTAGTTTTCCTTCACCTGGCCGCCGCAATTGGGGCAAGGCGTTTGCAGCGTCGCGTAGTCGCCGGGAATCGTATCGGAGTCGTACTCCTTCGCGCGCTTCACGATGGTCTGCGTCATGCGGGCGATTTCCTGCATGAACGCGTCGCGCGGCAGCTTGCCGCGCTCCATTTGCGACAGCTTGTATTCCCATTCGCCCGTCAGTTCCGGCGCGGTCAGTTCCTTCACGTCGAGGCCGCGCAGCAGCGTCATCAACTGGAAAGCCTTTGCGGTCGGAATCAGTTCGCGCCCTTCGCGGACCAGATACTTTTCGCCGAGCAGACCTTCGATGATGGCCGCGCGCGTAGCCGGCGTGCCGAGACCCTTTGCCGCCATGGCCTCGCGCAGTTCGTCGTCTTCGACGAGTTTGCCCGCGCCTTCCATCGCCGACAGCAGCGTTGCTTCGTTGTAGCGTGCGGGCGGTTTCGTCACGAGTTGCTGCGCGGCGATCTTGTCCGTCTTGACCTTCTCGCCCTTCTGAACGGGGACGAGATTCGCGTCCTCGCCGGCCGTCTCGCGGCCATAGATCTGCAGCCAGCCCGGCTCGACGAGCACCTTGCCTTCGGTCTTGAAATGATGGCCGACGACTTCCGTGATACGCGTGGTCACGCGGAACTCGGCAGCCGGGAAGAACACCGCGAGGAAGCGCTTGACGACGAGGTCGTACAGCTTCTGCTCGGGTTCGGAGAGCGCCTTGGGCGCTTGCAGCGTCGGGATGATAGCGAAGTGATCACTGATCTTCGAATTGTCGAAGATGCGCTTGTTCGGCTTCACCCAGCCCTTGTCGAGCACCTGCTTCGCGTAAGGAAGATAGTTGTTGCTCTCCTTGAGCATTTCCAGCGTGTGCTTGACCGTCTCCTGGTAGTCTTCCGGCAACGCGCGCGCGTCGGTACGGGGATAGGTCAGCACCTTGTGCTTTTCGTACAGCGCCTGGGCGAGCCCGAGCGTGTTCTTGGCCGAAAAGCCGAAACGTCCGTTGGCTTCGCGCTGCAGACTGGTGAGGTCGAAGAGCGCGGGCGACAGTTGCGTCGACGGCTTCGATTCTTCCGTCACGATGCCCGTCTGGCCGCGACAGGCGGCGACGATCGTTTCGGCAGCCGGCAGGCTCCAGAGGCGCGAATCGCGCTTCTCCGGATCGAACTCGTCTTTCTTGAACTTCGGGTCGAACCAGCGGCCTTCGTAGAAGCCCGCCGCACAGACGAATTCCGCCTTCACTTCCCAATAGTCGCGCGGCACGAAGCGGCGAATCTTCTCTTCGCGCTCGACGACGATCGACAGCGTCGGCGTCTGGACGCGGCCGACGGTGGTCAGGAAGAAGCCGCCGCCCTTGCTGTTGAACGCGGTCATCGCACGCGTGCCGTTGATGCCCACCAGCCAGTCCGCTTCCGAGCGGCAGCGTGCGGCATCCGCGAGCGGCTGCATGTCGTGGTCGCTGCGCAGTTGCGCGAAGCCGTCGCGGATCGCGGCGGGCGTCATCGACTGCAGCCACAGGCGCTGTACCGGCTGCTTCGCTTTTGCGTGCTGCGCGATCAGGCGAAAAATAAGCTCGCCCTCGCGCCCCGCGTCACATGCGTTGATCAGGCGATCGACGTCTTTGCGCTTGATCAGCCTGTTCAGGACTTTCAGCCGCGACTCGCTTTTCGCGATTGGATGCAGATCGAAATGCGGCGGAATAACGGGGAGATTGGCGAAACTCCATTTGCCCCGTTTGACTTCATATTCTTCCGGCGCAGCGATCTCGACGAGATGGCCGACCGCCGACGAAAGGACGAAATCGTCGCTTTCGAAGTACTCGTCATGCTTGGTAAAACCGCCCAAAGCCCGCGCGATGTCGTTCGCGACGGATGGCTTTTCGGCGATGATCAGTGCTTTGGACATGACTGAAAATAAATTGGTGGATTCGGGTTGGGACCTCGGGTTTTCCAACCCGGGTTTGGCACCCATTAACGACCGCTTTATAGCACACGCCGCCGCAACGGCAACCGGTGGGCCCAAAAAAGCGGGTGAACTTAATTGCGCCCAGATCAATTGGGCAAGCGTGTGACGGCCGCTCCTGACGGCGGTTTCGCGTCCGTCCCGTGCCGCTTTTCCCGTTTTGCGCAACGATTCCTTGCAGGCGCCGTTCCGCGCCCGTGACAAGTCTGCAAAACGGGGCCGGGACAATCCCGGCGTTTCACGGCCAGCTCAGGCTTCGAGCAGAGCGGGGCGCATTTTCGGCGCGCCCTTGACGCCGGGCAGCGCGGTCAGATCGACCAGCATCCGCTCGACAATCGACGCCTGAGGCAAGACCGTTCCGAAAAAACGGGTAGTCACGCCGTCTTCTATAAGAATTGTGGGGAAATTCTCAACGTCAAGGTCGTCGAAACGGTCGGCGTGAGTCTCGATATCGATCCATGCGAAGCAGATGTCAGGATGCCTGTCCGCAAGCGTGTCGAACGCGGTGCGGTACTCGCGACAGGTCCCGCACCATTCCGCACACAAACATGCAACGAAAAGCGTCTCGCTGTCAGTCACGAGCTCGGCGATCCGTTTCGCGTCGGTGTCCAGGTTCAGCGCGGGCATGGCGGTTTCCTTCGGTATTGCATGGGTTATTTGGCGCGAATGTAGCACGAGGCGTCACCCGTTGCGCGCCGCGCGGACGTACCGGCCGCCGGGTAGCGCACAGAGTTCTCCCGCCAGTTCGAGCCGCAGCAGCGTGCTTTGCAGCAAGGTGTCGTCCATGTCGGTGCGTTCGGCCAGGATTTCAAGCGTGGCGGGCGCGTGGCCGAGCGCATCGAGCAGGCGGCGGGCCTCCGGCGGCACCGGCGTGCCGCTTTCTGGCGGGGTGCCGTCCCCGGCCTGAGACGGCTTCGCGACTGCCCGCAGCCGGGGTGCCTGCGTGGGTGCGGGCGGCGGCGGAGTGGCAAAGCCGAGTTCTTCCAGCACATCTTCCGGCGTTTCGACGAGTTTCGCGCCCTGTTTGATCATCCGATGGCAGCCGCGCGCGAGCGGCGCATGGATGGAACCCGGAATCGCGAACACGTCGCGCCCCATCTCGTTCGCGAACCGTGCCGTAATCAGCGAGCCAGAGCGCATCGCCGCCTCGACGACCAGTACGCCGCCGACGAGCCCCGCGATCAGCCGGTTACGCTGCGGGAAATTGGCGGACCGGGCGGGTGTGCCAAGCGGCCATTCCGACACGAGCGCGCCGTGTCCGGCAATCTGGTGCGCGAGAGCGTGATGCGAGCCGGGATAGACGAGATCCGCGCCCGTGCCGATGACGGCAACCGTGCTGCCGCGCCCTTGAAGCGCGCCGCGATGCGCCGCGCCATCGACGCCGGACGCAAGCCCCGACACCACGGTCACCCCGGCGTCCGAAAAGGCGCGAGCGAAACGGGTCGCGTCTTCGATACCTTGCGGCGTCGCGCTGCGGCTGCCGACTACCGCGATGCTGCGCGCGTGCAGCAGTTCGACCCGGCCCTTTACATATAGCAGCGGCGGTGGATCGGGCATGGTCAGCAACAGGGGCGGATAGGCGGGATCGTCGAGCGTGACGAGCACATTGCCGGGCGGCTCGCGCCACGCCCGCACCGCGTCGAGCTGCGCGGGAAAGTCCGCTGGCGGCGGCGCGAGCGCGGCCCGGGCGGTGGCTTCATTGGTGACTTCGGCGAGCGCCGCGAACGTCTGGGACAGCACGGCTTCGGGTAGCCCGAAGGCGGCGAGCAAGCGGCGCAGGGCGGCCGGGTTCAGACCCGGCGCCGTCGAAAGCCGCAACCAGGCGGCGAGTTCCTGGTCAGTCAGGGGAAGCGTCTGCATGGCTGTGTCCTCGCGCACGGCAACCAGCCTTTCAGTCGCCATGCTAAAATTTTCATCATCCGAAATATTCCGAAACCACTGCTGTGCCGCGCCCGCGCGAGCCTGCGGACATGCGCTCGAACATCGAACTGGCGTTGAATCAACACGGTTCGGCCACTATCTATCCTGTGCGTGTCGCGCCTGGCGAACAACCTGGCCGAATGGCCAATCGCGCGACTTGTACAACTGCGTCGGCGCCCAATCAATTTCAGGACCATGGCTTTACTCAACATCCTCAACTACCCGGACAAGCGTCTGCACAAGATCGCGAAGCCGGTCGACAAGGTCGATGACCGTATCCGCAAGCTCGTCGCCGACATGGCCGAGACGATGTACGCCGCGCCCGGCGTAGGGCTCGCCGCGACGCAGGTGGACGTGCACGAACGCGTGATCGTGATCGACGTATCCGATGCGCACGACGAACTGCGCGCGTTCATCAACCCGGAGATCATCTGGTCGAGCGACGAGCGAGAGATTCACGAAGAGGGTTGTCTCTCGGTGCCGGGTATCTACGACAACGTCGAACGGGCCGAGAAAGTGCGCGTGCGTGCGCTGAACGAGAAGGGCGAAAGCTTCGAGCTGGATTGCGAAGGGCTGCTCGCCGTCTGCATCCAGCACGAAATGGATCACCTGATGGGCAAGGTGTTCGTCGAGTATCTGTCGCCGCTCAAGCAAACGCGCATCAAGAGCAAGATGAAAAAGCTCGCGCACGCGATGTGACGCGCTTTCCGACCGCTTCCGCCATCAGCACATGAGTCATTCGTTGCGCGTCATCTTCGCCGGCACGCCGGAATTCGCCGCCGCGGCGCTCGCCGCGATCCACGAGGCCGGTTTTCCCGTGCCGCTCGTCCTGACCCAGCCCGACCGTCCGGCAGGCCGCGGCATGAAATTGCAGGCAAGCCCGGTCAAGCGTTACGCGCAGGAGCACGGCATCGAGGTCGCGCAGCCGCCTTCGCTGCGCCGTAACGGCAATTTCCCGGCCGAAGCCACGGCCGCTATCGACCAGCTACGCGCCACGCCGCACGACGTGATGGTGGTGGCCGCCTACGGCCTGCTGCTGCCGCAGGAAGTGCTCGACATTGCGCCGCATGGGTGCATCAACATTCACGCTTCATTGCTGCCGCGCTGGCGCGGCGCGGCGCCGATTCACCGCGCAATCGAAGCGGGCGACACCGAAACGGGCATCACGCTGATGCAGATGGACGCGGGCCTCGACACGGGCGCGATGATTTCCGAGGTTCGCACGCCGATCCACGACACCGACACGACGGCTACGTTGCACGACCGCCTCGCCGAAGCGGGCGCAAAGCTGATCGTCGACGCGCTGATCGAACTGGAGCGCAGCGGCAAGCTCGCCGCGACGCCTCAGCCTGCCGACGGTGCAACCTACGCGGAGAAGATCGGCAAGCAGGAAGCGGCGCTCGACTGGCGACGCCCGGCGGCCGAACTGGCGCGCCAGGTTCGCGCGTTCGACCCGTTCCCCGGCGGCGCGGCGACGCTCGACGGCACGGTGATCAAAATCTGGTCCGCCGAGGCGATCGACGCCCCGAGCCGGGCCGAACCCGGCACGGTTGTCGGTGTATCGCCCGACGGCGTTGTCGTGGCATGCGGCGACGGCGCGTTGCGCATCACGCAACTGCAGAAACCGGGCGGCAAACGCCTGCCGGTACGCGATTTCCTGGCCGGCTCGACGCTGGCCACGGGCCAGCGGTTCGACCTCGCACAATCACAATAACGGCGTTCGCCTCGTCGCACTATCTGCCGTTCGGCCAGGGCGCGCCGCGTTCGCGCGGCGCGTTAGAATCTTCGGTGCAACTCCGCCTGAAGAGGATTTCATGTTCGGCATCACCCATTTCGAGTTTTTCGTCGTTGCTGTCTTTCTGCTCAACGTCACGCCCGGTCCCGACACGGCTTACATCGTCGGCCGAAGCGTTGCGCAGGGGCGCGGCGCGGGGCTGATGTCGGCGCTCGGCATTTCGGCCGGGTGCTGCGTGCACTCGCTCGCGTGCGCGTTCGGGCTGACCGCGCTGCTGGCTGCATCGGCCACGGCCTTCACGGTGATCAAGTTCGTCGGCGCGATTTATCTCGTGTATCTGGGCGTGCGTCTCATCCTGGTCAAGCCCGAAGCCAGCCAGGCCACGGGCTTGACCAGAATGAGGCGCGCGCCCGGCGCGCCGAAGTCGTTGCGCCAACTTTTCATGCAAGGTTTCTGGACCAATGTGTTGAATCCGAAGGTTGTGCTGTTCTTCGTGTCGTTCTTTCCACAATTCGTGAGCGCCGACAGCAACCACAAGATCCTTTCGTTTCTCACGCTCGGCGTCGTGTTCGTCGTCATGAGCATGGCGTGGAACAGCTTTGTTGCGTGGGTTGCGGGCAGCGTCACGCGCCGCTTCTCCGGCAAGCCCGGCGTCAAGAAATGGCTGGACCGCACGGTGGGCAGTGCGTTCGTCGGGCTTGGAATCAGGCTTGCCACAGCAACGCGGTGATTGAATTTTTCACGCTCGCCCCTATCTAACAGATTGCTTACAATCATTCGCCGCGAAAAGGCGGCACGGATATAGAACCGCGTGGCGGGCAAGGAGTCTTTGAAATGTTCAACTGGGTGAAAACCGCGATGCTGATGGCCGCGATCACGGCACTCTTCATCGTGATCGGCGGCATGATCGGCGGCCAGCGCGGCATGATGCTCGCGTTGCTGATCGCGCTCGGGATGAATTTCTTCTCGTACTGGTTTTCGGACAAGATGGTTCTGCGTATGTACAACGCGCAGGAAGTCGACGAAACGAGTGCGCCGCAGTTCTACCGGATGGTGCGCGAACTCTCGACGCGCGCCGGCCTGCCGATGCCGCGCGTCTACCTGATCGACGAAGACCAGCCGAATGCCTTCGCGACGGGCCGCAATCCGGAGCACGCAGCCGTCGCCGCGACGACGGGCATTCTGCGGGTGCTGTCCGAGCGTGAAATGCGCGGCGTGATGGCGCACGAACTGGCGCATGTGAAGCACCGCGACATTCTGATCTCGACCATTTCGGCCACGATGGCTGGCGCGATCTCGGCGCTCGCCAATTTCGCGATGTTCTTCGGCGGACGCGACGAGAACGGCCGCCCGTCGAATCCCATCGCGAGTATCGCCGTCGCGTTGCTTGCGCCTATCGCGGGCGCGCTGATCCAGATGGCGATTTCCCGCGCGCGTGAGTTCGAAGCGGACCGCGGCGGCGCGCAGATTTCGGGCGATCCGCAAGCACTTGCGTCGGCGTTGGACAAGATCCACCGCTATGCGAACGGCATCCCGTTTCCGACGGCCGAGGCGCACCCGGCCACAGCGCAGATGATGATCATGAATCCGTTGTCCGGCGGCGGCATCGCGAACCTGTTCTCGACGCACCCGGCCACCGAGGAGCGCATTGCGCGTCTGATGGAAATGGCGCGTACGGGACGCTTCGACTAAGCGCGCCGGCCGGTAGCGGCCGGACTTTCGCGGCAGCATCGCAAAGGGGCGAGTTCGACTCGCCCCTTTTTCCTTTCAGATTCGCATCGCACGGTCTTGTGCCACCGGGCCGCGACGCGCGTCACGCTACAATGTGGCGTTTGCGCGACACTTTCCGTGCGCGCCCGTTTTCCGCTTCTTCATGACCCGAAAGCCTTTCAAGTCTGCAGCGCCACAGCGTTCGCGCGACTCCCGTCCGCCGGCGCTGCATCTCGCGCCCGAATCCCTCGGCTTCGCGCTCGACTGCGCGGCGCAAGCCGTGGGCGCGGTTCGCCAGGGCGCGGCCTTGCCGGCCGCGTTGCAGGCGATCTTCGTGTCGTTGCCAGAGAGCGTCGCGACGGCATCGCGTGGGGCCGTGCAGGACATCGCGTACCGGACGATGCGCCGGCTCGGCACGGCCGAGTGGCTGGTCGCGAAACTCGTGCGCAAGGCACCGCCCCCGCATATCGCGCATGTGCTCGCGTGCGCGCTCGCATTGCTGGCCGATGAAGAGAGCAACGCAGCCTATGCGCCGTTCACGGTCGTCGATCAGGCCGTGGACGCGATTGGCGCGCGGCGCGAGGTCGCGTTTGCGAAGGGTCTGGTCAACGCCGTGCTGCGCAACTTCTTGCGCGAGCGCGAAGCATTGCTAGCCGATGCGCAAAACGATCCCGTCGCTCGCTGGAATTACCCTGTCTGGTGGATCGACGCCGTACGCACCGCATGGCCCGATACATGGCAGGAGATGCTCGCCGCGGGCAACAGCCAGGGTCCGCTGACGCTGCGTGTGAACGCGCGCCAGTCCACGGTCGAAGCCTACCTGCAAACGTTGCGCGAGCATCAGATTGCCGCGACGCAGGCGGGCGACCATGCCGTGCGTCTCGACACGCCAATGCCCGTCGACCGCATTCCCGGTTTCAGCGAAGGCGTCGTCTCGGTGCAGGACGCAGGCGCGCAACTCGCCGCGCAGTGGCTCGGCGTGCGCGACGGCATGCGCGTGCTGGATGCCTGCGCGGCGCCCGGCGGCAAGACGGGACATCTGCTCGAACTCGCCGACCTCGATCTGATCGCGCTCGAAAGCGATGCGACGCGCGCGCGACGCATCGGCGAAAACCTGCAGCGTTTGGGTCTGCACGCGCATGTGCGGGTCGGCGATGCAGGCAATCCTGCGCAATGGCACGACCCCGCCGATCGGCCCTTCGATCGCATTCTCGCCGACGTGCCCTGCTCGGCTTCGGGCATCGTGCGCCGGCATCCGGATATTCGCTGGCTGCGCCGCGCGTCGGACATTCCCGCGCTCGTCGAAGAACAGCGCCGCATTCTCGAAGCGCTGTGGCCGCTCGTCAAAACGGGTGGCGAGTTGCTGTACGTTACCTGCTCGATCTTTCCCGAAGAAGGCGAGTTGCAGGCTCAGTGGTTTGGAAACCGGCACGTGGATGCGGTACGATTGGACGCGCCGGGGCAACTGCTCCCTGCAGTCGCCCGCGCGCCCGCCGACGTATCGGCTGGTTCCCGCGCCGGACAAAGCACTGGTTCGAGCTTAGACCACGACGGATTCTTCTACGCGCGCTTTCAGAAACGGTGATCATCAAACGCTTTCTTCCGCTACGGCTCGTGGCCGCGCTCTGGATTGCGCTGGCCCTTTGCCTGACGGCAGCCGGGCCGGCGCGAGCCGAAACGATCGCCGTGCAGCGCGCGTCCCTGCAATCCGACGGCAGCGGCTGGAGCCTCGATGCGCGTTTCGAGTTCGAGCTGAACAGCAATCTCGAAGACGCCGTCAACAAAGGCATACCGGTTTACTTCACGACGGACTTCGAACTGAGCCGGCCCCGCTGGTACTGGTTCGACGAACAGCCGGTGAGCGTTTCGCAAAGCATCCGGCTTTCTTTCCAGCCGCTTACGCGCGAGTACCGCGTGTCGACGGGCGGTTTGCAGCTCGGCTTCGCTTCGCTGAACGAGGCGCTGGCCGTCATCAAGCATGTCACGTCGTGGCATGTGATCGATCGCAATCAGGTCCATGCGGGAGAAACGTACACTGCATCGGTGCGCATGCAGCTCGATATCGCATTGATGCCCAAGCCGTTCCAGATCGACGCGGTCAACAACCGCGACTGGAATCTTGCTTCCGACTGGAAGCGCTTTACCTTCACGGTGACCGAACGTGCTAAATAAAGTGCGCCGCGCCACCAGTGTCGGCAGCCTCGTCCTGCGGCTGCTGGTATCGACGGTGGCTGTCACGGCTGTCCTGCTGCTCGTGCTGCTCGCAGCGGCGAGCGCGAATACCGAGTTCTTCGATCGCTACTACGGCTGGCTCTATGCGGCCAACGTCGCCGTCGCGCTGATCTTCATGTTGATCGTCGCCGTGCTCGTCGTCATCATCGTCACGCGATTACGCAAGGGCAAGTTCGGCACGAGACTGCTGGCGAAGCTCGCGTTCTTCTTCGCGCTCGTCGGCGTGGTGCCGGGCGGCATCATCTACATCGTGTCGTATCAGTTCGTGTCGCGCAGTATCGAGTCGTGGTTCGACGTGAATGTCGAAACGGCGTTGACCTCCGGGCTGAATCTCGGGCGCGGCATGCTCGACGCGTCGCTGTCCGATCTGCAAACCAAAGGCCGCCTGATGGCCGAGCAGCTCGCGAGCGCGGACTCCGCCGGCACGACGCTCACGCTGCTGCGTTTGCGCGATCAGTTCGGCGTGCAGGATGCGACGATCGTCGAGCCGTCGCGCAGTATGTCGGGCCCGACGCCGGAAATGCATGTGGTCGCGCAGGCGACCGGCAATTACGCGTCGCTGGTGCCCAGCGATCTGCCCACACCGATCATGATCGAGCAGGCTCGTGGCCGCGGCTTTGCATCGATCGAAGGCGAAGTGGATGGCGATCCGAAAGCACGCGGCGCCAAGGGCGCCTTGCGTCTGCGCATCGTGCAGCGCATCCCGGACGCCAACGCCACCCAGTTGCAGCCAACCGAGCGCTTCCTGCAACTTACGCAACCCGTGTCGCAATCATTGGCGCGCAACGCGGATGCCGTGCAGCGCGCGTATCGCGAGTATCAGGAGAAAGCGCTCGGGCGCACGGGCTTGCGCAAGATGTACATCGGCACGCTCACGCTCGCGCTGTTTCTCGCGACCTTCATCGCGATGATGCTTGCGCTCGCGCTCGGCAATCAGCTCGCGCGGCCATTGTTCCTGCTCGCGCAAGGCACGAAGGAAGTGACGGAAGGCGACTACACGCCGAAGCGCGAAATCAAGTCGCGCGACGAACTCGGCTTCCTCACGCAGTCGTTCAACGCGATGACGCGGCAGTTGTCGGAGGCGCGCGCGGCCGTCGAGGCGAACCGCGTTGCGCTCGAACATTCGAAGGCGTACCTCGAAAGCATTCTTGCGAATCTGACAGCGGGGGTGTTCGTGTTCGACCGCCAGTTCCGCTTGACGACGGCCAATCGCGGCGCGGAGCGTATCTTCCGTCAGCCGTTCGCGTCGCTGTTCGGTTCGTCGCTGGATCGCATCAGCGTGCTGAGCGAATTCGGCGCGATGGTGCGCAAGGCGTTCGCGGATCTCGAAGCGGCTGGCGGCGGCGCTCAGGGTGACACAGGGCACTGGCAGCAGCAGATGGCGCTGCAGATTCCGGGCGAAACCGATCCGCTGACGCTGCTGGTGCGCGGCGCGCGGCTCGTGTCGGCGGCGGGCAACGAGAGCGACGATGAAGAGACGTCCGGGTACGTCGTCGTGTTCGACGATATTTCCGACGTGATCTCCGCGCAACGTTCGATCGCATGGGGCGAAGTCGCGCGGCGTCTTGCGCACGAGATCAAGAATCCGCTGACGCCGATCCAACTTTCGGCAGAACGCTTGCAGATGAAGCTTACTGACAAGCTCTCGCCATCGGATGCAGACGTATTGAAACGCGGTGCCACTACAATCGTGAATCAGGTCGCCGCGATGAAGCAGATGGTCGACGATTTCCGCGACTATGCGCGCACGCCGCCTGCCGTGCTTTCGAATCTGCAACTGAACGAACTGGTCAGCGAAGTGCTGACGTTGTACGGAATCGAAGAAGGCAAGAGCCCGATTGTCGTCGAATTGGCGGACTTGCCCGTTATACGCGGTGACGCGACGCAATTGCGTCAGGTGATCCATAACCTGCTGCAGAACGCGCAGGACGCTGTCGCCGATATCGGGCAACCGCGTGTGTTGCTCGAGACGAGGACAGTAGAATATGGCGATCCCGACGCAGAGGGCAAAGTGAGCGTCGCGGTGCGATTGACCGTGTCGGACAACGGTCCGGGCTTCCCCGCGCGCATCCTCACGCGTGCGTTCGAACCTTACGTGACGACCAAGGCCAAAGGAACAGGTCTTGGACTTGCCATGGTCAAGAAGATCGTCGATGAACACGGCGCACGAATCGACATTCGCAATCGCCTGAAAGCGGGCGATGTGATCGAAGGCGCGCAAATTTCGATCCTCTTCCTACAACTCGCAGACAACAAGGCTGCGGCGCCCGGAAGCGGGCCGCAGGCGGTGCACGGCAGTGGCGGTGCATCGCAGGGAAAGACAAAAGCAACAGTGCAGACAAGGGCAGCTTAAATGGCAACCATCCTGGTGGTAGATGATGAAATGGGCATCCGGGAATTGCTCTCGGAGATCCTGAGCGACGAAGGGCATGTCGTGGAGGTCGCGGAGAACGCGCAGGAGGCGCGCGACTACCGGCAACGCCTGGCACCCGATCTGGTGCTGCTCGACATCTGGATGCCCGATACCGATGGCGTGACGTTGCTCAAGGAGTGGGCCGCGCAAGCGCTACTCACGATGCCCGTCATCATGATGTCGGGTCACGCGACCATCGATACGGCGGTCGAAGCAACCAAGATCGGCGCGCTCAACTTTCTTGAAAAGCCGATCGCGCTGCAGAAGCTGCTGAAGGCCGTCGAGCAGGGACTCGCGCGCGGCAGCGCGGCGCCTGCGGCGGGCGGCATGGCAGCGAAGCCGGCGATGGCGACGAATGCGTCGGCGGTGGCATCGGCGGCTGCGCTGCCCATCATGTCGGCGGACAGCCTGAGCGGCGGCGTGCTGTCCGCGCAGACGGCATCGATTTCATTCGACATTCCGCTGCGCGATGCCCGCGATGCATTCGAGCGCGCGTACTTCGAGTATCACCTCGCGCGCGAGAACGGCAGCATGACGCGCGTCGCCGAAAAGACGGGGCTGGAGCGGACGCATTTGTATCGCAAGCTCAAGCAGCTCGGCGTCGATCTCGGCAAGAACAAGGGCGAATAAGCGCGCTTCAAGTTTTTTTCGGGAGGGGCTTGAGAAAGGCAAAAGTGCTTGCTATACTCTCGCTTCTTCGTTGGCCCGGTAGCTCAGTTGGTAGAGCAGCGGATTGAAAATCCGCGTGTCGGTGGTTCGATTCCGCCCCAGGCCACCAGGATTCAGCCCCAGGAAATCGCAAGATTCCTGGGGCTTTTCCTATTTGCGGGCGAGATGTCGTTCGCGGCGTGGGATGAGCGGCGCAGCGGCCGCGAGCAGGCCTCGGCTGCGCATGATAAAATCCCGCTGTATCAAGGACTTGCCGCATGTTCTTCGCAAGTCCTTTTTCGTTTCAGGTCCAAGGCATCGTGTAGCGTGAAACGCTCTGGCGGACGATCAACGGTATAAGCCATGGCAGATTGGCGCGCGAAAGCCGCCGCCTATACTGCTTGAGCCAACGTCCGCGCCGGCCAGCGCCGAAGGGTCTCGAACAGGTCGCGAGGCCGGCCGCAAGTCGCCGCGCGCGGCCGCTGGCGCACGCAATCAACCTACACGGAGTTTCACGGTGACCCGCAAAGACGCCAAGAGTAGCGCGCTCGTGCTGTTTTCCGGTGGCCAGGATTCGGCCACGTGTCTCGCCTGGGCGCTGGATCGATATGAAACGGTCGAAACCCTGGGTTTCGACTATGGCCAGCGGCATCGCGTCGAACTCGAATGCCGCGAAGGATTTCGCAGCGCCGTGGCGCGCACGTTCCCCGAGTGGGGCGGGCGGCTCGGCGACGATCACATGATCGATCTGTCAGTGCTCGGCTCGATCAGCGATACCGCGATGACGCGCGAGATCGAGATCCACGCAGCATCGAACGGTCTGCCGAATACATTCGTGCCCGGCCGCAATCTGATGTTCATGACGATCGCGGCGGCCATTGCGTATCGGCGCGGACTGCGTGTGCTGGTCGGCGGCATGTGCGAGACGGATTTTTCCGGCTACCCGGATTGCCGCGACGACACGATGAAAGCGCTGCAAGTCGCGCTGAACCTCGGCATGGACAGCCGCTTCGTGCTGGAGACGCCGCTGATGTGGATCGACAAGGCCGACACGTGGCGCCTTGCGCATGAGCTGGGCGGCGACGAACTGGTCGAGCTGATTCGCGTCGAGACGCACACGTGTTATCTCGGCGAGCGGGCGGAACTGCATGCATGGGGCTTCGGTTGTGGCGAGTGCCCTGCGTGCCGTTTGCGCAAGCGCGGTTACGAGGCGTATCTGAACGGCGAACAGGTCACGGAACCCGCTTGAACGGCACAGGCAAGCAACAGCACGCGGCACAAGCGCACATCAACAGAGCTTCACGGAGCATCGGGCAGAAAGCAGCATGACGTACGCGGTCAAGGAAATCTTCTACACGTTGCAGGGCGAGGGCGCGAACGCCGGACGTCCGGCCGTGTTTTGCCGGTTCGCCGGATGCAACCTGTGGTCGGGCCGCGAAGAAGATCGTGCCGACGCGGTTTGCCAGTTCTGCGATACCGACTTCGTCGGCACCGACGGCGAGAACGGCGGCAAATTCCGCACGCCCGAAGAACTCGCGGCGAAGATTGCTTCGTTGTGGCCCGAAGGCGAAGGCCAGCGCTTTGTCGTGTGCACGGGCGGCGAGCCGATGCTGCAGATCGACCAGCCGCTCGTCGATGCATTGCACGCACAAGGCTTTGAAATCGCGATCGAAACGAACGGTTCGTTGCCCGTGCTCGACACGATCGACTGGATCTGCGTGAGCCCGAAGGCCGATGCGCCGCTCGTGCAGACTAAAGGCAACGAACTGAAAGTGGTCGTGCCGCAAGAAAACCAGCGTCTCGCCGACTATGCGAAGCTCGACTTCGACTATTTCCTCGTCCAGCCGATGGACGGTCCGTCGCGCGATATCAACACGAAGCTCGCCATCGACTGGTGCAAGCGTCATCCGCAATGGCGGCTGTCGATGCAGACTCACAAGTACCTGAACATTCCCTGATTTGCCGTGCTGACGATTACACGAAAACTCGAATTCGACGCGGGCCACCGCATTCCCGATCACCGCAGCCAGTGCCGCAATCTGCACGGTCATCGCTACGTGCTCGAAATTACGCTGCAAGGCGACCTCGTCGAAACGGAAGGCGCGCCGGATCGCGGCATGGTGATGGATTTCGCCGACGTGAAGGCGCTCGCGAACGAGCACCTCGTCGACAAGTGGGATCACGCGTTTCTCGTCTATGAAGGCGATACGCAGGTGCGCGGCTTTCTCGAATCGATGGCCGGCCACAAGACGATCGTGCTCGACCGCATTCCGACCGTCGAAAACCTCGCCGCCGTTGCGTTCGACATTCTCGCGAACGTCTACGACGCGCACTATGGCGTCAATCTGCGTCTGCACAAAGTGCGTCTGTATGAGACGCCGAATTGCTGGGCCGACGTCGTTCGCGACTAAACGGGTTATTGTCACGGTATGATCGTTTCGATAACCACACGGAGCGAGACATGCCGGTCACCGCGCTGCGCTGCGGGCTCGATGCCCGCCACCATCAACTAGTTGTTGACGTCGGCCCTTCGGGCCGCGTCGTCTGTTGCTCGAGCCTGATTGCGGCTGTGCCTCACATCGACGGAGGCGCGCGATGAGCACCTTCACGAATCCCCTCAAGCTGCGTCTCAAGGACCCGGACCCGCTGTTCGGCCTGTGGCTGTCGCTGGGCAGCGATAGCGCGGCGGAAGCGCTCGCGCACGCCGGCTTCGACTGGCTGCTGATCGACATGGAGCATGCGCCCAACGACAGCGTCGACGTGACCGGACAGTTGCGCGCGATTGCTGCGGCGCATCTGCCGACCGAGCCCGTCGTGCGTCTGCCCGCCGTCGAGCCGTGGCTTGTCAAGCGCGTGCTCGACGCGGGCGCGCGCACGCTGATGTTTCCGAACATCGAGACGGCTGACGAAGCCGCCCACGCCGTTCGCCTGACGCAATACGCCACAGCCGACGCGCCGGACGGTCTGCGTGGCGTCGCAGGCGCCGTGCGTGCTGCCGCTTACGGCATGCGGCGCGACTATCTGCAGAATGCGAATGCGCAGATCGCGAATATCGTGCAGATCGAATCGCAACACGCGCTCGCAAATCTGGAGCAGATCGCGGCGACGCAAGGCGTCGATTGCCTGTTCGTCGGACCGGCGGATCTCGCGGCGAGCCTCGGTCATCTCGGCGATTCGAAACACCCTGAAGTCCAGGACGCGATGAAGCATATTCTGGACGTCGCGCATCGTGCGCGTGTTGCGACGGGCATCTTCGCGATGGACGTCGCGAGCGCGCGGCAATACCGGTCGGAAGGCTTTCGCTTCATCGCGCTGGCCGCCGACGTCATGTGGCTGTTGCGCACCACGCGACAGGCACTGCAGGAGGCACGGTCATGAAGCTGTTGTCGTTACGCGCGGTGCGCACTGCAAGCCGTGCCGTCGTGCTGAGCGCCCTGATGGCGAGCGCGGCGGCGCATGCGCAGGGCAAGACGCCGCCCGCCTCGGATATGGAAACGCAAACGGCCGTCGCCGATTACAACGCAGGCAATTTCACGTCCGCGCTCGCCGAGTTTCGCAAGGCCGCGCAGCGTGGCAGCCGCCTCGCCGAGTTCAACTACGCGATGATGCTGCTGAACGGCGAGGGCGGTCCTGCGAATGTCGAAGAAGGCAAGAAGTGGCTGCGCAAAGCCGCTGACGCGAACATGTCGCACGCGCAATACGTGTACGGCAAGATGTACGACGATGGCGAATTCGTCGGGCGCGATCCTGCCGAAGCGCATCAATGGTTTCTGAAGGCAGCGCAGCAAGGGCATATCCAGGCCGAACTGGCGCTGGCGAATCAGTTTCTCGACGGGCGCGGCACCGCGCGCGACAACCAGCAGGCGTTCTTCTGGTACAAAAAAGCGGCCGAGGGCGGAGACATGACCGCGCAGTACGTCACGGGTTCGTTCTACGAGCGCGGCGGCGATGGCGTCACGCAGAACCTGAACGTCGCGCGAGCCTATTACGCTGCGGCCGCCGCGCAGGGCGACCCGGCGGCGCGGCTCAAGTATCAGCAGCTCAGCACACAGTTACGCGAATCGCACGAAGCGAAGCCACAATGAAAAACGGCGCCTGAAAATTCAGGCGCCGTTTTGTTTTGCACGTCCGTGTTGCTGGTGCTGTCAGGTCAGCTTTGCATCAGACGCTTCTGTCGCGCGACGCTCATGATGAGCCCGATCGCGAAACCGAGCGTTGTCAGCGCGGTGCCGCCGTAACTCATGAACGGCAACGGCACGCCGACCACGGGAAGAATGCCGCTCACCATGCCGATGTTCACAAACGCATAGGTGAAGAACGCCATCGTCAGCGAGCCGGCCAGTAATCGGCCGAATAGCGTCGCGCCGTTCGCCGCGATGTACAGGCCGCGCGCGATCAGCGCCATATAGAGCGTCAGCAACACGATCCCGCCCGCCAGGCCGAACTCCTCGGAGAACACTGCGAAGATGAAGTCGGTGTGCTTCTCGGGAATGAACTCGAGGTGCGCCTGCGTGCCCTTCAACCAGCCCTTGCCGAGCGGGCCGCCCGAGCCGATCGCGATGACGGCTTGAATGGTGTGGAAGCCTTTGCCCAACGGGTCGGATGTCGGATCGAGCAGCGTGCAGATGCGGTGCTTCTGGTAGTCGTGCATCAGCGGCCATTGCACTTCGGGCTGACAGATCTTGTCCTGGAACGTTGCGATCGCGCCGACGGCGATCACCCCCGCGATCAGCACAGGGACGATCAGCTTGAAGCTCAGCCCCGCGAAATAGATGACGAAGAAGCCCGCCGCGAACACGAGCACGGCCGTGCCGAGGTCGGGCTGCTTCGCGATCAGCCCGACGGGCACCGCGAGAATCAGCACGCCGACGATGTAGTCCCACCAGCGGATGTTGCCTTCGCGACGCTGGTAGTACCACGCGAGCATCAGCGGCGTCGCGATCTTGAGAATCTCCGATGGCTGGATCACCACGCCGACGTTGATCCAGCGTTTCGCGCCCTTGCGTGTGAGGCCGAATAGCGCCACGGCAATCAGCAGCGCGACTCCGAATGTGTAGAGCGGGACGGCGAAGCGCATCAGCGTGGTCGGCGGGATGTTGGCCAGCACCCACATCAGTGCGAACGTCAGGATGATGTTGCGCAGCTGGTCTTCGACGCGGCCGGGCACGTCGAGGCTCGCGCTGTACAGCGTCACGATGCCGACGCACAGCAGCAGAAACACGATCAGTGCAAGCGGGCGATCGAAGCCCGCGAACATCTTCTTGAAGCGTTCGAGCCAGGCGCGCTTGTCGATTTGCATGCCTTTCTCCTTACTCGTCGATGCCGCCGGAAACGGGACCGCGCGGCACGGCCGGCGATTCCTCGTTACGCGACGGCGCAGCAGCGACCGGACGCGAATCGCTGGCCGGACGGGGTTTGCGTGGGGACTTGCGGGCGTCGGACGCCTTGACGGGTGCCGCAGCCGTGGTGGCTGCCGCGTCAGATGCAGCCGGCGACGGCGCGACTGTGGCCGACGCGACGCGCGGCGCCTTGGCCGCCTTCGATGCGGAAGCGGCGCGCGGCACTGCGGCTGACGCAGCGACAGGCGCCGAAGCCGAGGCCGCGCCCGACGCCGCGACGGCGCCAGACGCATCCGATGCAGGCACCGCATGCGGCGTCGATGCGCCCGCTGGCATCGGCAGCGGCTTGAAGCCAGCCGCGACGGCGACAGGCTGGATCTCGCCGGTCGGCGCTGTCGGCGCGCTGCCGATCACAGGCGCCGAGGTTTCCTCCGTCGCCGATGCCGCTGCCACGACGGCTGCCTGTTCGACGCCCGGTTTCAGGCGGTCGACGAGGTAATAGTCGAGCACGCGCCGCGCGATCGGGCCTGCCGCTTGCGCGCCCCAGCCACCGTTCTCGACGATCAGCGCGATCGCGATTTTCGGGTTGTCGGCAGGGGCGAATGCAATGAAGAGCGCGTGATCGCGCAGATGTTCGGCGAGTGCGTGACCGTGGTACTTCGCGCCTTGCAGCGAGAACACCTGCGCCGTCCCCGTCTTGCCCGCCGACACATAGGCGGCATTGCGGAACACCTGATAGGCAGTGCCCGACGGGTTCATCGTCACGTTTTCCATGCCACGCTTCACGACGTCGATATCGGACTGCTTCACGTCGATGCGTCCGTCGTCTTTCGGTACGGTAGCGCGCAGTGCCCGGGTGATCGGATTCTCGATCTCCTTCACAAGGTGCGGCTTCATCACCGTGCCGTTGTTCGCGAGCGTCGCCGTTGCATGCGCGAGCTGAAGAATCGTGTACGAGTTGTAGCCCTGGCCAATGCCGAGGCTGATCGTCTCGCCTTCGTACCAGCGTTGCTGCTCGGGCTTGCGATACGCCTTGCGCTTCCAGTCGGTCGAAGGCAGGATGCCGCGCGCTTCACCGGCGATATCGATGCCCGTGATCTGGCCGAAGCCCCACGGCTTCATAAAGCCGGCGATCGCGTTGACGCCGAGATCGTGCGCGAGCATGTAGAAGTACGTGTCGTTCGACACCATGATCGCGCGGTTCATGTCGATCCAGCCCTGACCCTGCGGCACGTCGTTGCGGAACGTGTGGCCGCCGAACGTGTACGAACCCGGGTCCTGGAAGCCCCACTGCGGCGTGCGCTTGTGCAGCGTCAGCGCGGCGAGCGCCATGAACGGCTTGTACGTCGAGCCGGGCGGATACGTGCCATGCAGCGGACGGTTCAGCAGCGGGTGATCGGGCGAGTTGTTCAGTTCGTCCCAGGTCTGCTGGTCGATGCCGTCGACAAACGAATTCGGATCGAAGCTCGGTGCGGACACGAACGCGAGCACGTCGCCCGTCGATGGCTCGATCGCGACCAGCGCGCCGCGGCGGCCCGCGAACGCCTGCTCGGCAACCTGCTGCAAACCGATATCGAGCGACAGCACGAGGTTGTTGCCCGGCGTGGCCTGCGTGCGCGACAGCGTGCGCACCGGACGGCCGCCCGCCGTCACTTCCACTTCCTCGAAGCCCGTCAGCCCGTGCAGCTCCGTCTCATAGCTCTGCTCGACGCCGATCTTGCCGATGTAGTCGGTGCCCTTGTAGTTGTTCGCGTCGAGGCGCGCGTCGTAGTGCTCGGGATCGCTGTCGTTCTGGTCGCTGGCGTCGTCGATCTTGTCCTGGTCGCGCTGCGAAATGCGCCCGATATAGCCGATCACGTGTGCCGCCGTCGGCCCGAGCGGATATTGGCGGAACAGACGCGCGCGCACTTCGACGCCCGGAAAGCGGAAACGCTGTGCGGTGAAGCGCGCGACTTCGTCGTCGGTAAGGCGGGTGCGGATCGGCAGGCTTTCGAAGTTCTTCGAGTCTTCCTGCAGCTTGCGGAAACGCCGGCGGTCACGCGCGTCGATACTGATGACGGTCGCGAGATTGTCGATCACGTTGTCGAGCGTGTCGTTCAGCTTCGACGGCGTGATTTCGAGCGTATAGGCCGAGTAGTTCTTGGCCAGCACGACGCCGTTGCGGTCGGTGATGATGCCGCGGTTCGGCACGATCGGCGCCACTGAGATGCGGTTTTCGTCGGCTTGCAGCGAGTATTTGCTGTAGTGCCAGACCTGCAGGAACAGGAAGCGGAACGCGATCAGCCCGAAGCAGACGAATACGAACAGCCCCGCCGCCGCGACGCGCAGGCGGAATTTCGTGAGCTGCTGCTGGGTGTCCTTGAATTCGGTCATGCGGTTGGGCAGGAACTGCCGGTTATGCGGTTTGAATCAATTCGGCGGCAAGGCGCCGGTGCGATGCCGGGTTTTGCGCCGCCGCTTTGTGTCGTCGAACGCTCGTGAGGGCGGCAGCATGGCGTGTTCATGAGCGGCCGGGCGGCGCGGGCGGTCAGATGGGCCGCGTATCGTCCGGATCGGCCGGACGGCGCTGCGGCATCAAAAGCAGAATGCTCGCGATGGGCCAGAGCGCCGCTTCGACGAACCCGTCGATCAGATAACCCCAGCCCGGAAACGATGCGCCCGTCAGCAGGCGGATCACGAACGGCACGAGTTGCGCGACGACGAGCAGCGGCATCACTGCGAAAACCTGCACGCCGATCGACATCCACAGCACACGGCGGTGGATCGTGATCGCGCCGTACGACAGCAGCGTGTAGGCGAGCGCGTGTTCGCCGAGCAGGCTGGCGTTGTGCACATCCATCAACAGGCCAAGCATGAACGCGATGCCCATGCCGACCTTGCGCGGCTGATGCACGTTCCAGAACAGCAACACGAGCGCGACGAAGTCGGGCACGCCGACCAGACGGCCCCACGGCATCATGTTCAGCAGGAAAGCGGCGGCGAGGCTGAACGCGATGAAATAAGGATTGACGGGCTGCAGGATGTACTGCGGGCGATTCATTGCTTGGCCCCCTGGTTTGCCCCTTGAGCGGCTTGAGGCTTCGCGCTCTTTTCAGCGGCCGGCTTCTTCTCCGTCGATACCTTGCCAGCAGGCCTGGCCGACGATGCGGCAGCCGGCGCGGCCGGTTTTGCCGCAGCCGCCGCAGGCGCCGATGCGGCTGCCGTCGGAGCAGACTTCGCGTCCTTTTCGCCTGGCTTGCCCTTGTCCTGCGTTTTCGCGTTCTTCTTTTTCGCTTCTTTCGCGGCTGCGGCGGGATCGGGTTCGTCGGCGGGGCGCGGCGGCACGTTGTTCTCGTAGTGTAGGACAAGCAGATCGCGCGCGCCGCGCACCGGCGCGACGGGCTGGCAGATCACGCGCGCGAACGCCGTGTCCGCCTGCTTGTCGACGCGTACCACCTTGGCGACAGGCAGCCCCGGCGGATAGATGCCGTCGAGACCACTCGTGACGAGTTCGTCGCCGGCCAGCACATCGGCACTGATCGGCACGAAACGCAGGTCGAGCGCGTCGCCCTTCGGCGTGCCGTAGATCACGCTGCGCAGACCCGTGCGGACGATCTGCACGGGGACGGCCTGGTCTTTGTCGGTGAGCAGCGTCACTTCGGATTGCATCGGGAACACGCGCGTCACCTGGCCGATCACGCCGTCTTCGTTGACGACGGGCGAACCGTCTCTGATGCCTTGTTGCGAACCGCGCCCGATCACGACCTTTTGCGTGAACGGATCGCGTGTGTCGTACTGGATTTCGGCGGGGATCGACTGCGTTGTCATTCGTTGCGACAGTTGCAGCAGATTACGCAGATGCGCGTTTTCCGCGTCGAGCTGGGCCGCCTGATTGGCCTGCTGCGACAACTGCAGATTGCGCGTGCGCAACTTCTCGTTCTCGCCGCGCAGCGTCGCGCTGGTCACGGCGAGATCGGCGGCGCCCATGAAGAAGTCGCGCGGCACCAATGCCGCGCGCTGCAACGGATACAAGCCCGCGCCGAGCACGCCGCGAACGATCTCGAGGGTGCGGAAGCGCGCGTCGGAAATGAGCAGGGCGAGCGCGACCAGCACGAAGAAAATCAGTCGTGCGAGTGCCGAGGGGCCTTGCTTGAACAGGGGCGGCGGACTGTATTCCATGGTCGCCGGGAGCGTGAGCGGTTGGGTGAAACGGCGGCGCGCTAGACGCGCGCGCAATGCACGAAGCGCACAAAGGCTGGCGGAGCCAGCCTTTCAGTGCGCGCTGCAGACATGGAGACTGGCAACCTTACTCGTACGAGAAGATGCTTCCGAGCTTGTCCATGCGTTCGAGCGCCATGCCCGAGCCACGCACGACGCAAGTCAGCGGATCTTCTGCGACCAGCACGGGCAGGCCCGTTTCTTCCGCCAGCAGGCGGTCGAGGTCGCGCAGCAGTGCGCCACCGCCCGTCAGCATCATGCCGCGCTCGGCGATGTCGGCGCCGAGTTCCGGCGGCGTCTGTTCCAGCGCGATCTTCACCGACGACACGATCTGGTTCAGCGGGTCGGTCAATGCTTCGAGAATTTCGTTGCTCGAAATAGTGAAGCTGCGCGGAATGCCTTCCGACAGGTTACGGCCCTTCACTTCCATTTCCTTGACTTCCGAGCCCGGGAACGCGGAGCCGATTTCCTTCTTGATGGCTTCCGCCGTCTGTTCGCCGATCAGCATGCCGTAGTTGCGGCGGATGTAATTGACGATCGCTTCGTCGAACTTGTCGCCGCCGACCCGCACCGAACCCTTGTACACGATGCCGCCCAGCGAGATCACGCCGACTTCCGTCGTGCCGCCGCCGATGTCGACGACCATCGAGCCCGTTGCTTCCGAAACCGGCAGGCCCGCGCCGATTGCTGCTGCCATCGGCTCTTCGATCAGATAGACCTGCGACGCGCCCGCGCCGTGTGCCGCTTCCTTGATGGCGCGGCGCTCGACCTGCGTCGAACCGCACGGCACGCAGATGATGATGCGCGGCGACGGCGAGAACATGCGCGATTCGTGAGCCGTCTTGATGAACTGCTTGATCATCTGTTCGGTCACGGTGAAGTCGGCGATCACGCCGTCCTTCATCGGGCGGATCGCCTCGATGTTGCCCGGCACCTTGCCGAGCATCTGCTTTGCTTCCTTGCCGACTGCCTGAATGGTCTTCTTGCCATTCGGGCCGCCTTCCTGGCGAATCGAAACGACGGACGGCTCGTCGAGAACGATACCTTTGCCACGCATATAGATGAGCGTGTTGGCCGTGCCGAGGTCAATGGCCAGATCGTTGGAGAAATAGCTGCGCAAAAAACCGAACATGCAAAATCCTGTCTCGCTGGGGGCCGGGCCTCGCATCGTAAGCGTAGGGCGGCAGCGGAAAAAAATTAGCAGCCTCATGTCCGGCCAATTGCGCCGTAAGAAGCATGAAACTGCGAGGGAACGTACCGGAGGCTATAGCAAGGTAGCCGAGCTGTCGCTCAGTCATATCCGAAAATGTCAGAAAGCCCTTGGTAAGACGGTCCGGGTTTGGGTCGAACGCGTAATGATACCTTATAATTTTGCTTGATTTGAAGGAAACGAATGGCAGTTTTTGCCGTCGTTGGCCCCAATTTCGAGGGCCTGCTCCAATGACCTAACCCGCTGTCGCAGCATCGTTTTTTCATCGTTGCGGCAGACTGCCACTTTTTCGGTGACTGCATGGCCCTGACTCTGACCGATGTGAAACGCATCGCCCACCTCGCTCGGCTCGAATTGCCCGATGCCGACGCCGAGCATACGCTGACCCAGCTCAACGATTTCTTCGGCCTCGTCGAACAGATGCAGGCAGTCGATACGACGGGCATCGCGCCGCTCGCGCATCCCATCGAGCAAATCGAAGATGTGGCGCTGCGTCTGCGCGACGACGCCGTGACCGAAAACGTGAATCGCGAGGACAACCAGCGTCCGGCGCCCGCTGTGCAGGACGGCCTGTATCTGGTGCCCAAGGTCATCGAGTAAGCGCCGAGTCAATGATCAAGCAAAGGGTTGTGTGTCACGCGTGCCAACGTCTGCGCGCAACACAACCCGCTTTGTTCGGCCCGGCCAGCCGGCGGGCGGCCGGATGCCTTTACGGCGGCGCATCGCGCCGTCGCGCTTTCCAGGAAAAACGCAATGCATGAGAAAAGCTTGACCGAACTGCGCGCCGCGCTCGACGCGAAGCAATGCTCCGCGGTCGAACTGGCGCAGTTGTATCTGAAGCGCATTGACGATCACAAGGCGCTGAACGCCTTCGTTCACGTCGACGCGCAACAGACGCTCGCGCAGGCGCAAGCCGCCGACGCGCAGATCGCCGCCGGCAACGCTGGTCCGCTGACGGGCCTGCCCATCGCGCACAAGGACGTGTTCGTCACGCGCAACTGGCGCTCCACGGCCGGCTCGAAGATGCTCGAAAACTATACGAGCCCGTTCGATGCAACGGTGGTCGAGCGTATCGCGCGCGCGGGCATGGTGTGCGTCGGCAAGACCAATATGGACGAGTTCGCAATGGGCTCGTCGAACGAGAACTCGTACTTCGGCCCGGTGCAGAACCCGTGGGACCGAAAGGCCGTGCCGGGCGGCTCGTCGGGCGGCTCTGCGGCGGCGGTCGCCGCGCGCCTCGCGCCCGCCGCGACAGGCACCGACACGGGCGGCTCGATCCGCCAGCCGGCGTCGTTCTCGGGCATCACGGGCATCAAGCCGACGTATGGCCGCGTGTCGCGTTACGGGATGATCGCGTTTGCATCGTCGCTCGATCAGGGCGGCCCGCTGGCGCAGTCGGCTGCCGACTGCGCGTTGCTGCTGAACGCTATGGGCGGCTTCGACGAGCGCGACTCCACCAGCCTCACGCACGATCACGAAAACTACACGCGCTATCTCGGCCAGACGTGGTCCGGCGCGGGCAACGCGGCCGACAAGCCGCTTGCGGGCCTGCGCATCGGCTTGCCGAAGGAATACTTCGGCGCGGGCCTCGCCGAAGACGTGCGCGCGTCCATCGATGCCGCGCTGAAGCAATACGAAGCGCTCGGCGCGACGCTCGTCAAAGTGTCGCTGCCGAAGACGGAACTGTCGATTCCCGTGTACTACGTGATCGCGCCGGCGGAAGCGTCGTCGAACCTGTCGCGTTTCGACGGCGTGCGTTACGGCCATCGCGCGGCCGAGTATCGCGATCTGCTCGACATGTACAAGAAGTCGCGCGCCGAAGGCTTCGGCCCCGAGGTAAAACGCCGCATTCTGGTCGGCACGTATGTGCTGTCGCACGGCTACTACGACGCGTACTACCTGCAGGCACAGAAGATCCGCCGCATCATCGCGCAGGATTTCCAGGAAGCGTTCAAGCAGTGCGACGTGATCATGGGCCCGGTGGCGCCGTCGGTTGCGTGGGATATCGGCGCGAAGGGCGACGATCCCGTGCAGATGTATCTCGCGGATATCTACACGCTGTCGGTGAGCCTCGCCGGTTTGCCGGGCATGAGCGTGCCGTGCGGCTTCGGCGCGGGCGCGAATGCGCAGCGCCCGGTCGGCTTGCAGATCATCGGCAACTATTTCAACGAAGCACGCATGCTGCAGGTAGCGGACGCGTTCCAGCGCGTCACGGACTGGCATCGCAAGGCGCCGGCGGGAGTTTAAGCATGGCAACACAATGGGAAGTCGTTATCGGTCTCGAGACCCACGCGCAGCTGTCGACGGTCTCGAAGATTTTCTCGGGCGCGGCCACGCAGTTCGGCGCCGCGCCGAACACGCAGGCGTGCCCCGTCGATCTGGCATTGCCGGGCGTGTTGCCCGTGATGAACCGGGGCGCCGTCGAGCGCGCGATCCAGTTCGGTCTCGCCATCGACGCGACGATCGCGCCGCGCAGCATCTTCGCGCGCAAGAACTACTTCTACCCTGATCTGCCGAAGGGCTATCAGATCAGCCAGTACGAAATCCCCGTCGTGCAAGGCGGCCAGATCACGATTCAGGTTCCCGCCAACGAAAAGGCCGGTAAAGAAGCGTACGAAAAGACCGTGAACCTGACGCGCGCCCACCTCGAAGAAGACGCGGGCAAGTCGCTGCATGAAGACTTCGCGGGCATGACGGGTATCGATCTGAACCGCGCTGGCACGCCGCTGCTCGAAATCGTCACCGAGCCTGAAATGCGCAGCGCCGCCGAAGCGGTCGCGTATGCGAAGGCTTTGCATGGTCTCGTCGTGTGGCTCGGCATTTGCGACGGCAACATGCAGGAAGGCTCGTTCCGCTGCGACGCGAACGTGTCGGTGCGCCCCGTCGGCCAGAAGGAATTCGGCACGCGCGCCGAGATCAAGAACCTGAACTCGTTCCGCTTCCTCGAGGAAGCGATCCAGTATGAAGTGCGCCGTCAGATCGAACTGATCGAAGACGGCGGCACGGTGGTGCAGGAAACGCGTCTGTACGACCCCGACAAGCGCGAAACGCGTTCGATGCGCAGCAAGGAAGACGCGCACGATTACCGCTATTTCCCCGATCCCGATCTGATGCCGCTCGTGATCGAGTCGTCGTGGGTCGAGCGCGTGAAGGGCGAACTGCCCGAACTGCCGGCGGCGATGCAGCAGCGTTTCGTCGAGCAATATGGCCTCACGCCGTACGATGCAGGCGTCGTCACGTCGAGCAAGGCGATGGCCGCGTACTACGAAGCCGTCGTCGCGAAGGTCGGCGCAGCGCAGGCGAAGGTCGCGGCAAACTGGCTGATGGGCGAAGTGTCGTCGCAACTCAACCGTGAAGACCTCGACATCGCGAACAGCCCGGTATCGGCCGCGCAACTCGCGCTCGTTCTGCAACGTATCGCCGACGGCACGATCTCGAACAAGATCGCGAAGGAAATTTTCCTCGCGATCTGGGAAGAGAAAGCCACGGATGACACCGCTGCCGACCGCATCATCGAAGCCAAGGGTCTCAAGCAGATTTCGGATACGGGCGCGCTCGAAGCGATCATCGACGAAGTGCTCGCCGCGAACCAGAAGTCGGTCGAAGAATTCCGCGCCGGCAAGGAAAAGGCGTTCAACGCGCTGATCGGCCAGGCGATGAAGGCGACCAAGGGCAAGGCGAATCCGCAGCAGGTGAACGAGCTGTTGAAGAAGAAGCTGGGCTGAGTGTCGTAGCGGTACGAGCCTTCGCGTGCGGCACGTCGCATGCGAAGCCATGACGGGCTGTTGTCGCATCGAAAGTCGCGCAACGGCCCGTTTGCTTTTTCATTCGACGTGACGGCCCGCCGCACAGGAGGAACCACGATGGCTAAGAAGAACAATCTCGACGATTACCGCGTGCCTTTTTTCGACGGGAACGACAAGGCGAAGTTTTCACTCGCCAGCATCGATCCGTCCTCGAAGCCGTTTTCGACGGGATCGAAAGATACCGACCGCGAACGGCTTGCCGAGGTCGGCGCGGCGTTGGATGCGCAGCAGGAACGCCTGCACGCGCAGCGCGTGCAGCGTGTTCTGCTCGTGCTGCAAGGCATGGACACGAGCGGCAAGGACGGCACGATCCGCGCGGTGTTTCATGAAGTCGATCCGCTTGGCCTGCGCATCGTGCCGTTCAAGGCGCCGACACTCACCGAGCTGGCGCACGACTTTCTGTGGCGGGTCCATTCG